>DYLI01000018.1:17173-19070 GCA_020722165.1 Halothiobacillus neapolitanus
TGACCGTTGACCGCCTTGGCTTTTCCGTGGGCACGCGCGCCTTGCTTAAAAATGTCGGCTTTACCGTTGAGCCGGGTGAGCGCATTGCCCTGATTGGGCGTAATGGCGAGGGCAAGTCCACCTTGTTGCGCATCCTTACCGGTGAACAGCGCGCCGATGAAGGGGTGGTGCGGCTGGAGCCCGGTGCGCGCGCGGCCTATTTGCAACAAGACCCGCGTATGGAATCGGATGCAACAGTGTACGAAACCGTGCTGCTCGGCGTGGGTGATTTGCACGATGTTTTGCTGAATTATCATGCCTGTATCGACCGCATGACAGCGGGCGATGAAGCCGCCATGGACGAGCTGTCCGGTTTGCAGCATGAGCTGGAATCGCGCAATGGCTGGGATGTGGCGCGGCGTGTGGATGAAGTGATTACGCGCCTTGAACTCGACCCCACCCGCAAGGTGCGCGAGCTGTCCGGCGGAGCGCAACGTCGCGTTTTGTTGGCACAAGCGCTGGTGCAAGAGCCGGATTTATTGCTGCTCGACGAGCCGACCAACCATCTGGATATTGCCAGTATCGAATGGTTGGAAGGCTTTATCCGCGAGTTTCGCGGTGCGGTGCTGTTCATTACGCACGACCGTAGTTTTTTGCAATCGTTGGCGAATCGCATTCTTGAACTTGATCGTGGCAACCTCAGCTCATGGCCGGGCGATTGGGCGAACTATCTGCGCCGCCGTGAAGAGCGCGACCATGCTGAAGCGCAGTTGAATGCCGAATTTGACAAGGTTTTAGCACAGGAAGAAGTGTGGATTCGCCAGGGTGTGAAAGCACGGCGCACGCGCAACGAAGGCCGGGTGCGGCGTTTGGAGGCGCTGCGCGAAGAACGTTCGCAGCGCGTCAACAAACAAGGCATGGTCGAAGTCAGTCTTGCCAGCAGCAGCACCTCCGGCAAAATTGTGGTGGAGGCTGAACATGCTTACAAAAGCTTTGCCGGGCGCGAGCTGGTCAAGGATTTTTCCATTCGCATCCAGCGTGGCGACCGTATCGGCCTGGTTGGGCCGAACGGTATCGGCAAAAGTACCTTGTTGAAGCTGATGCTGGGTGAGATTCAGCCGGATAAGGGAACAGTCAAAGTCGGCA
This sequence comes from Halothiobacillus neapolitanus, assembly GCA_020722165.1. Taxonomy (GTDB): domain Bacteria; phylum Pseudomonadota; class Gammaproteobacteria; order Halothiobacillales; family Halothiobacillaceae; genus Thiofaba. The sequence continues at coordinate 18,299 of DYLI01000018.1, forward strand.
CCCAGCTTGATATTGCCTATTTCGACCAGCACCGCGCCCAGCTCAATCCCGAATGGACGGCGATTGAAAACATCTGCGACGGCGGCGACCGGCTGGATGTGCATGGTGAAAACATGCACGGCATCGGCTATTTGCAACGCTTTTTGTTTACGCCGGATCGTGCGCGCACCAAGGTATCCTCACTCTCCGGCGGCGAGCGCAATCGCCTGTTGCTGGCGCGTTTGTTGGCCAAGCCCGCTAACCTTTTGGTACTGGACGAACCGACCAACGACCTTGATCTGGAAACCCTCGAAGTGCTGGAGCAAACCCTGCTCGAATACGACGGCACGCTGTTGGTGGTGAGCCATGACCGTGCGTTTCTGGATAACGTGGTCACCAGTCTGTTGGCATTTGAGGGGAATGGCAAAATCCGCGAAGTGGTCGGTGGTTACGCCGATTGGTTAAAGATTCGTGCACAAGAAAACAGCCTCGCCAACCGAGGGGGCATCGAGCTGAAGGCCAAAGAATCTGAACCTAGCGCCAAGCCCGAACCCGCGTCCAGTCCCAAAGCAAAAGCCAAATTAAGCTTCAAAGATCAGCGGGAATTTGACCAACTTCCCGCGCTTATCGACACCTTGGAAAGCGAACAGGCCAAACTCACCGTACAGAGCAGTGAACCCGCATTTTATCAAGGCGATCAGGCCAGTATCAAAACCGTACTCGACCGCTTGGTGACGATTGGCGCAGAACTAGAAACCGCCTATGCGCGTTGGGCGGAGTTGGATGGATAGGG
>DYLI01000019.1:0-10525 GCA_020722165.1 Halothiobacillus neapolitanus
AGTCGGCTGGTCATTTCATCAGGGGAAATATCGACCAGAAAGCCAAGGCGACCGAGGTTGATGCCAAGGACAGGTTTACCGTAGGCTGCAAGACTATGCGCGGCGTGAATAAGTGTGCCATCCCCGCCGACGGCAATCACCAAATCGCTGCGCTGCCCGAGTTCGTCACGTGCGGCACGCGGATAGCCGCGCAAGCTTGCATGGTCGGGGAGGGTGGCTTGGTCGAGAAGTACCTTACGTCCGAGGCGGGTAAGGCAGGCGACAAGTCGCTCCAGCGTATCGAGGAGTCGATCATCCGAGGCTTTAGCAAGCAGGCCGATAATATGGAATGAAGATGGCATGGACGTGTTCAATCATTTAACACGTTCTACGATAACAAAGCCCAAGGCGAGAGTGTATGTTTTGCTGACTATGTGTGGTTATCGAACGACCAAGAGAGTTTAAATATCTGGTGTCCCCGAGTGGAATTGAACCACCGACCTGCCCCTTAGGAGGGGGCCGCTCTATCCAGCTGAGCTACGGAGACGGGCGCGCATTCTAGCACTCCAGGTACAAATTCATGTACAAACTCTGTCACCTCTGACTCGCATGGATGAGCTGGTATGATCAGCTCTATGACTAAGATTATCAGTGTTGTATCGACCATTCCCGCACCACGAGCACGCAGTTTTTCTGCGCTAATGGAATTGTACGAGGAGAATTTCATTTTATTGCGTCGCCTTGCGCCGTCGATGACAAGTATGAGTGGCCAACTTTGCTCACAAGGGCGTGGTGGCTTGCCGCTGTACATAGAAGTGCTTGAGCAGGATAAATTCACGACAGTGTTGCGGATGTTTTACCGTCTCCCCTCAGAAAATGGTGCGGTCAGCGAAGCTCCCAATGTTCATGTGCGCATTTACCATGATGCAAATGTCGCAGAGGCGGTTGCGGGTCGTTTAGGTGGGCGGGATTGTTTGGCGTTGAGCCGTTCAGGTGAACGCTGTTTAGATGTGCGCTGGCGTTTGAATCGTTTTTTATACAAGTGGCTGCGCTATTTGCTTTTCCGCCAACACCATTTCCCCACGTGCTGAACTTTTAAGTTGAATTCTTGACTAAATTGCTCAGGAAGACTAAATTCCTGACAAAGGAGCTAAGGTAAAGCCGAGCTCATCAATTTAAGTTACCGGGAGGCATCGCCATGAGAGTATCTACAAAATCACGTCATGCGATTACGGCCATGATGCACCTTGCGGCACACGGCGGCCGCGGGCCTATGACCTTGTCGGATATTGCACAAGTTCAGGGAATGTCTTTGTCTTATTTGGAGCAGCTTTTTTCCCGCTTGCGCAAGCATGGCCTCGTCAGCGGCGTGCGCGGCCCGGGGGGAGGGTATTGCCTTGCCGCGCATCCATCCGAAATTAATTTAGCGCAAATTATGGATGCGGTTGATGACCGATCGCAGGCTGAGCGTGAGCGTTTTTTTGCATCATACCGCCGTGGTGCGCGCGGTGAAGCGCATGATATGTGGCACGATTTCAGCCGAAAATTATACGAATTTCTTGCAGACATGAGCTTGGAAGATTTCTTGCGTTCACAGGCTCCAACATTAAGTGCGCCTGCGACTGTTCGCAGCGTCGTGCCTATGAGCGTGGCCTCACAGGCTGCTTGATTAACGATTGTGCTTGCCGCTTTTAAAACCGAGAACTAGAAATGACGCTTAAAATCCCGATTTATCTTGATTACAGCGCCACAACGCCCGTTGATGAGCGTGTGGCAAAAAAAATGTGCGATTGTCTCACCGCAGAAGGTAACTTTGGTAACCCTGCGTCGCGTTCGCATGTTTTCGGTTGGAAGGCTGAAGAAGCCGTCGAAGATGCTCGCGATCAAGTCGCGGCGCTGGTCGGTGCGGATGCTAAAGAAATTGTTTGGACATCTGGAGCCACCGAGTCTAACAATCTCGCCATTAAAGGCGCTGCGCAGTTTTACAAGAAAAAAGGCCGCCATATTGTCACCATGACCACCGAGCACAAGGCTGTGATCGACACCTGCCGCGCATTGGAGCGTGAAGGGTTTGAAGTGACTTACCTTGATCCGGAACCGAATGGTTTGATGGACATTGATAAATTCAAGGCTGCATTGCGTGACGACACCGTTTTGGCCTCGGTCATGTTCGTGAATAACGAAATCGGCGTGGTGCAAGATATTGCTCAACTTGGCTCGATCTGTCGCGAAAAAGGTATCATTTTTCATGTCGATGCTGCGCAAGCCACGGGCAAGGTCAAAATTGACCTGGAAAATCTCCCCGTTGATTTAATGAGTTTTTGTGCGCACAAAACCTATGGTCCAAAAGGTATCGGTGCTTTATATGTGCGCCGTAAACCACGTATTCGCGTTGAGGCGCAAACACACGGAGGAGGGCACGAGCGCGGAATGCGTTCAGGCACGTTGGCAACCCATCAAATTGTCGGCATGGGAGAGGCTTTCCGTCTCGCAGGCCTTGAAATGGCGAGTGAAAACGAACGTATTCGTATGCTGCGCGACCGCCTGTGGGCAGGTTTGCAGGATATGGAAGAAGTCTATTTGAACGGGGATTTTGAACAGCGCGTGCCTCACAACCTGAATGTCAGTTTCAATTATGTTGAAGGTGAATCGTTGATTATGGCGCTGAAAGACATTGCGGTGTCTTCTGGCTCGGCGTGTACCTCGGCCAGTTTGGAACCCAGCTATGTTTTACGCGCTTTAGGGCGTAACGATGAGCTTGCCCATAGTTCGATTCGCTTTACGTTTGGTCGTTACACTACCGCCGAAGAAATTGATTATGTCATCGCCTTGGTAAAGCGTGCAGTTGGAAAGTTACGCGAGCTTTCACCGTTGTGGGAAATGTACAAAGACGGTATCGACCTGAGCAGCGTCCAGTGGGCGCATCACTAAGTCTTATTAAATCAAGAGGATACGATCATGGCATATACAGAAAAGGTTATTGATCACTACGAAAATCCACGTAATGTGGGCAGCATGGACAAGGAAGATCCGAGTGTCGGCACAGGCATGGTCGGTGCGCCAGCATGTGGTGATGTCATGCGCCTACAGATCAAGGTCAATGAACAAGGCATTATTGAAGATGCGAAATTCAAAACCTACGGTTGCGGTTCGGCGATTGCATCCAGTTCGCTAGTAACTGAATGGGTCAAGGGTAAGACCTTGGACGAAGTGAAGATGATTCGGAATAAGGACATTGCCGAAGAGCTTGAACTACCGCCGGTGAAGATTCACTGTTCGGTACTCGCTGAAGATGCCATTGCGGCAGCGATTGCCGATTATCAGAGCAAGCATGTAGCGGCTTAACGTTGTTTTAAGCCCAATGATGCCAAAAGGCCTTGTCACATCATGTGACAAGGCCTTTTTTGTGGATCACAATCCACACCACAAACCGCGCATAATGTATATTATGTTAAATCATGACTGTGATGACTAAGCAGGCCATTTTTAAATGTCTGCTTCGTTAGAATTGAGAATGGTCAGTATTATTCATGAATCCGTTCCGCTCTGGGCTTATCGTAGAGCCACGCTCAGCATGAACGGAATTATTGCTTGATTGCCGTTGATTAACGCCGGATCAATACATTTTTTCAATTAGCAGTCACTGTGGATTTGCCGACGGCACAGGAGCCGCGTTACCCAGCGCAGCCGACAACTGACTTGCCTCGGTTTCCTTGAATTGCTGAATTGACTTCACCTTGCCTGACTCAACGCCAATCACAGTGACGCTATCCACGGCGCGCGGCAACATTTCTGTTTGTGCTTTTTCTGCTCCAATGGCAATGCGATAAGCGTAGTCACGCATTTTGGGTAATGCGACCATGCTGGTGATAAACCCCGGCATAGCGCTGATGTCGGCAATGTAGACCATCTTGCGCTGGCTCATATAGTCCGCCGCTTGTTGCTTAAGCAGGCCATTAATCATTTCCGCCGCTGATTTATCCGCAGTAAATACGATTAGACGCGTATCGGCAGGCAGTGGGAACGGCTTGTCATGTTGATCGTTCAGCTGAAAAGTTGGTACTGCATCACCAACTTTGAGCGTTGGGACTTCCGCGAACGCGACCACGGGGATAAGCAAAAGAGCAGCTAATAAAACACGCATTTTCATCTCCTGATGAACTCAAACAGCCAAAGAAAAACAGTACTGATTTATAGCCCTATTTCAAAAAATAATCACCACTGTAAAGCAGGGTTTTGCGCGGAAATCAGGCTTGCATTTGCTTGAACACACAGCGTGCTGCATCCACTGCCGCATCAATATCCGCGCAACCATGCGCACCCGAAACAAAGCCGGCTTCATACGCACTCGGTGCAAGATAGACACCCTGCTCCAACATGCCGTGGAAAAATGCCTTGAAACGCGGCATGTTGCAGCGCCCTGACCCTGCAAAATCCGTTACGCGAGCATCATCGGTAAAGAACAGCCCAAACATTCCACCTACATTATTCGTCGTTAAACCAATGCCCGCATCCGCTGCGGCATCACGCAGACCGTCACACAGGTTTTGTGTGCGTGCGGCCAAGGTTTCATAAAAACCCGGCTCCATCACCAGCGCCATGGTTGCCAGACCTGCAGCCATAGCCACCGGGTTGCCCGAAAGTGTCCCGGCCTGATACACCGGCCCAAGCGGCGCGATGTATTCCATAATTTCACGCCGCCCGCCGAACGCACCCACCGGCATCCCACCGCCAACAACCTTGCCCAGCGTGGTCAAATCAGGCAGCACGCCGTAATGCTCTTGCGCGCCACCAAGCGCCACGCGGAAACCCGTCATCACCTCATCAAAAATAAGCACAGCACCATGTTGGGTACAAAGCGCGCGTAAACCTTCGAGGAAGCCCGGCTCGGGCAAAATGCAGTTCATATTGCCCGCCACCGGCTCGACGATCACACAAGCAATCTCGCTGCCTTTTTCGGCAAATAGCTGCTCGGCTTGCGCCAGATTGTTGTAATCCAGCGTTAAAGTCAGTGCCGCAAGCGCCTCCGGCACACCTGGCGAACTTGGCACGCCTAGGGTCAACATGCCTGAGCCTGCCTTCACCAACAGCGAATCGCTGTGCCCGTGATAGCAACCTTCAAACTTCACAATCGTCTCGCGCCCGGTATAGCCACGCGCCAGACGAATCGCGCTCATCGTCGCCTCCGTACCCGAGCTGGTCATGCGTACCATTTCCAACGACGGCACAATCTCGCACAACAAATCCGCCATCGTGGTTTCCGCCTGGGTGGGCGCACCAAACGACAAGCCGCGCTCGGCTGCTTTTTTAACCGCATCAATGACGTTGGGGTGCGCATGACCGGCAATCATCGGCCCCCATGAGCCGACAAAATCCACATAACGCTTGTCGTCCACATCAAACACATAGGCACCCTGCGCACGCTCAAAAAACACTGGGTCGCCACCAACACCGCGAAATGCACGCACCGGGGAATTTACGCCGCCGGGGATGTGTTTTTGGGCTTGAACGAAAAGATCGTGTGAACGGGACATGCGGGCGGCTCCTGATATGACGAAGAAGTTTTGAGTGGCGGGCATTAAAGCATAAATAAATTGGAAAAACGGCGAGCCGCAGCTTCAATATCCTGCGCTGCAAACACTGCTGAAATCACGGCCAGCATATCCGCGCCCGAACTGACAAGCGATGCCGCATTGTCGAGCTTAATTCCGCCTATCGCACATATTGGTATATGCAGCTTTTGCTTTGCCGTAGCTAACAACTCCAACGTTGCGGGTGTGGCATTAGGTTTGGTGCGTGATGGAAAAAACGCGCCAAAGGCGACGTAATCTGCGCCTTGTTGTTCGGCTTCAATGGCGAGTTCAAGGCTGTTGTAGCAGGACACACCAATGATTGCGCCCTGCCCCAGTCGCTCACGCGCATGGCTCAAGGCGGCATCATCCTTACCTATATGTACGCCGTCGGCACTCACCTGGGCGGCAAGTTCGATGTCATCGTTGATGATGCTTAACGCACCATATTCGCGGCATAAGCGCACGATATCTGCGGCGAGCTTCAAACGCAGGTCGGGCAAATCACGTTTGTCGCGGTACTGCACAATGCGCGCTCCACCGCGCAGAGCGGCAGCAACCCGTGCACCGAATTGCTCATCAGGAATCAGCGCGGCATCGGTAATGGCGTACAGGCCGCGCAGTTTGGCATTGCGGGTGTTCAAGCGGCCAGACTCCGCGCCATGTGTGCCGCGCCGATCAACGGTGCGCGTGGTTCAAGGACAACTTCAACCGGGATGGTTTCGAGTAGACCACGGAAACGGCCTTTATTGAGGAAACCATCCATAAACGCACCGCGTTGCAGTACAGGCAAAATTTTGGGCGCAATACCACCGCCAATCAGCACGCCGCCGATGGCGAGCGATTTAAGCGCAAGATTGGCAGCTTCGGAGCCATAAATATGCGCGAACATATCCAGCGCATGAATGCAGACCACATCTGAGCCCGCCAAGGCGCGCGCGGCGATTTCCGCGCTAGGATCAGCAGACGTTTCAATCTGTTGCAATACGCTCGCGTCCACTTTGCCGCGCCCCGTGTCGCGCAAAAAGCGCCAGATATTGAACAAGCCGGGGCCGGACAGCACGCGCTCGACACTGACATGCCCGCCGAGTTGATTGCGCATGTAGTCCAACAACGCATCTTCGTCCGCCGTGGTGGGCGCAAAGCTGCAATGCCCGCCTTCGGTGGGTTGGGCGTGGTAGCGTGCGCCGTCCCAGAATAACAATGCTTCACCCAGACCTGTTCCGGCGGCAATCACCGCTTTCATGCCATCATCGTTGGAGCGGGCATTGGAAAGCGCGATACGCTGCTCTGCAGGCAGGTGCAACATGCCTAGGGCGGCGGCTTCCAGATCATTTAGTAAACGCACCGGGCAATCGAGGCGCGCTTCAAGTTCGCACTCATCCAGTACCCAGGGCAGATTGGTGGTATTGCAGCGCCGTTCAACGACAGGGCCTGCCACACCGAAGGATGCGCCATGCAGTGGGGGGTGATGCGCGCCCAAAAAAAGCTCAATAATGTCTTTAAACTGCGCATATTCACTGCTTGGGTAGGAGGCTTCGTGCTCGCATACCAACGCGCCCTCATGCAGGCGGTAAAGCGCTAAAACAGTTTTGGTACCACCAATGTCGCCAGCGAGAAACATACGTTTTTACCCCTCGATAAGTACTAGATTCGCGGAGGAGCCTTCGGCCACCAAAAACTCCAGCGCATGGGCGACAAACACGGCAACCTCATGCGGAGGGCGACGATAAAATGCTTCCCATGCCAAGTCACGAACCTCGCCATAACGCGAGCTATCATCGGAATGAGCATCCAGCCAGGCAAGGCGCACGGCGTGACCGATCAGTACGTCCATGACCAAATCATCCGCAAAGTGCAGATGAGGGTTGACCTGCAACACGGCAACCAACGCACCTAGCCCTTCAATAATTAATTGACGGTACTCCGCAGCAACCACTTTATTGAGCAGATGATCGACCCGCAAGGCAAAGTTTTTCTCCCACGCGGTATTTTCAGACAGTAATTGCACACTATCCAGTCGATTTTTGCGATTGTATTTGTCACCAATCACCAAGGCGCGACAGTGACGCAGTACATCCCAAACCTGCGGATAAAAACGCTCGGGCAAGCTACCAATCGCGCCTTTGGCCTGCCGCCATAGCAGCCAGTCCTCAACCGTGTTGGCTGTACTTGTGGCATTCATGTCTTGATTAAATTGCACCGCGACGATCGGGTTGGGCGTGGTCGAAATATGCAGTGATTCAACCCGACCCAAAATGCGTTCTTCATCGCCAAAGTGTTCTAGCAAGGCATGTAAACGCGCAAATAAACCATGTGGCGGCTCTTCCATGAGTGCATCAAACGCCGCATCGAGAGATATATTTCTTTCTGCGGCTATTCCCGCAATGAGTAATTGCAATAAATGCCCAATGCGTAGTGTCAGGATGTCTCGAATCAGGTCATATTCATTTTTGGCAATATGTCCAAGATAAACGATTAATTCTTGGGTAAGAACGCGCTCACGTTCATCTTGCCCGCAAAAGTTGCGAATCATGGCGAGGGTTTCAAGATTACCCATAGGTGCATGAATAATGGCACGACGGCTATAGGCTCGCCCGACCGTAAGCTGCTTTTGACGCACCAGAATATCCATTACAGCGATTTCGAGCTGGGTATCTACCTTACCCAATAAATCGGTGGCACGGCGTAACACGCTCCAAAGACGTAAGCGTCCTGCCCGATCAAAAACATCTTGGGTTAAATCGCGCAAGAGCAAAGGTTCTTGTGTCGCGTGATGTTTGAACGGTGTAGGTGCCTCAACACCATGACGCGCAACGAGGGTCACTAGATATTCAATGTGAGCGTAGGTATTGCTACTCAATGCGAGTGCAGCAAATAAAGCTTCGCTGGAATCATCCAAATTGAGCGCTGCAAGCTCATGGTTGCTCAAAGTCTGGGGGGGATTTTGGCTTTCGTGCAAAATGGAGCTTTGAATGGCCGTGCGTGGCAAACCATCATTCTCAAGACTAAAGCTTTCAGCGGTATAAACATGCTCGGCGGCACAGTTTTGTACCAACTGGCTCAGACGCCCCGTGCGCACCGGAGTGTCATCGCACTCGCCGTCACTCAATTCACGCAACAAATTAAGCAAATGCGTGTGATCCGCGCCATTGAGCATGTCGCAGGTAATCCAGAGTGTGACCAGTGGCATCCCTGGTTCGCGCCAATAGCGATGCACGAAGCCGATTTCAGAACGAAGGCGGCGGGTGAGATAGACATTGTCAAGATTAAGATAAAAATCATCTCGATCAAGCAGTTGTGGTACAAAGCTCACGAGTTTCCCAGCTAAGGCATACACCCTAGAGGTGGTAAGAATGCGCATACGACGGGATGGCCGCCCAGTCATACCGAGTTTGAAATTACGCCCCAACACACTGAATAACTTAATCAATTTGCGCGAATGTGCCACGCAAATCGGGCTGACTTGCTGCAATACTTCGGCACGAATGCCCACATGATCAAGACGTTCTTGCACATGCAGATTTTCAGCAATCACGGCAATTTGCACCGGGCGGTGATAACGCTTACCTAAACGCAAGCGCCGCCCGAGGGGGTCAATGTCGGCAGGGCGCAACAAGTCATCCTGAATCAGCTTGCCGAGAATAAATAGGCTTTGCGCCCAAACCAAGGGCAAGTTTTCATTCGGCTGGCGTATTTGACTACCGGGTTGAGCACGCTCAGCCTCAATTCGATCGGCAGGAACAAAATATAATTCGGGCAAGAGCGCCATGCCATTTTGCTCAATCGCCAGACGATTGAGAGCTTCACGGTAAAATTTCGCTTCCAGTGTTTTACCGAGAAACAGGTTATTCAGCAAAAGATAGGTAAAAAATAGCGGCCACTCAGATTCAATATGTTCAAATTGTTTTAACTCGTGTGATTCATAGTGCAGACGAGAAGCATCTTCCAAAACCGTCTGATGACCATCGAGTAAAAAACGTTTACAGCCGAAAGCGCCTTGCAGTTTATTAACCACTTCGCGCTGGGTTTGTTCGATACTAGCCACATTGCGCACGGCAAACGCCGGGAAACCAATGACTGAAAGCAAGGCGGCATCCACTTCTTTCGAGTTGGATTCGCGCGGTAACAAAGTTTTCAGCGTGATTTCAGTGCGCGCAATTTCATCCGGCAAAACATGCACGGTAGACTTTTCATCACCTTCGCCACCATACAAATCGAAGCCATTCATGACCTCTAGTGCGGCTAGTGCCATGCCGATGGAACTTGAGTTCAGTTCGCGGATACCGTGATTGGTCTTGTGTCCGCGCTCCCAAATACCAAAATCGGGTGTCGAATAGGCGCGACCAATGTAGTACACAAGGTTTTGTACAAAATCGACTTCATCCTGGTTAAAAATGATACGCAGACCAGAGGCGGTCATTTGCGCCAGCATCAGCAAATACAGCGAGGTCGCATCAAGCTGTAAATGCCCCCAGGCATCGTCGCCCACGACCTCATTGCCGGTCTTGGTATCGTATTTGGCGTGCAGCGCATCAAGTGGATTTTGTGTTTTTTTGAAGGTTTCAACCTTGTGCGACTGGCGCATCATGGCAAACAACAAGCCGCGCATCAGCTTGACCACGCTTTGCTCCAGCAGGTAGGCGCGCGCCGGGTCGGTATCCGCACGACGATAGGCCAGACCCATGCCCCACACAGCAAGAATGCTGTACACATTGTCGCGCACCCAGGCATCGGTGTAATCACCATGCGCGCTTACGGCGGTGCTGGCAGGCAAAAGACCTGTGACCGGATGCTGACGCGCCAGAATAATGCGTTCGACTTCGTCATCCAAGAGATGTAAGCGGCTGATTTGATCGTCTTTATCACCGCGCCGTGGAGCCTTGTTGCCCCAGCCTGCGGTGATGTCATCGCCTGCAGAAACTGCATCGCTCATGTTGTCACCCTCTCTTCAATCCGCAACCAGCCGTCCATGC
>DYLI01000019.1:10625-18659 GCA_020722165.1 Halothiobacillus neapolitanus
TTGCTTCAATGCAGCCCCTGCGCGCTCGAATGCGGCAGCGGTACAAACAAGGCCGCTGCATCGACCGCATCAAATACGTAATGGGCATTGCAAAACTCACAATCCACTTCAATCGCGCCCTGTTCAGCCAGCGTATTGGCGACCTCCTCGCTGCCCAGGCCGCGTAACATTTCACCGACCCGCTCACGCGAGCACGAACACATGAACTTGACATGTTCCGGGGTATAAATGCGCCGATCTTCCTCATGAAACAAACGGCGCAACAAGGTTTCTGCCGGCAAAGCCAAAAGCTCTTCACGAGTGACCGTATCGGAAAGCGCCACAATGCGATTCCAGTCTTCATCCTCCGCAAGCGATAGGTGTTCCGGCATTTTTTGCACCAGCAAACCTGCTGCGTGGTGCACATCAGCCTCCAGCCATAGGCGTGTCGGCAACTGCTCAGAACGCTCGAAATAGCCCTGCAAGGCATCTGCCAAACGCTCACCTTCAAGGGGTACGATGCCTTGGTAACGCTCGCCGCGCGCGGTTTCGATGGTTATAACCAGGCGCCCACCCTCCAGCAATTGCAAGCCGCGTGCGTCATCTTGCAGCGCATCGCCATGCCAACGGGCAAGGCCGCGCAATTCGCGCCTGGAACTCACCTGCATGACTAAAAGATGAATTGCTAAAGGTTTGTCGGTTTCGTTGCTGCGCTCATTCAACGGCGTGTCGCTCATGAGTTGCAAGGTCAGCTTGCCATCAATTTTCAAGGTTGCTGCCAACAAAACCGCCGCCACCGCCGCTTCACCCAAAAGCTCGGCCACGGCAGGCGGATAGTCACTGCGCTCAAGCAGGCTCTGCCATGCGCGATCAAGCTGCACCAACTCGCCGCGCACTGGGGCTTGGCGTTCATCGCCTTCAGTGCCCAGAAAAATAAAACGATGCAGCAGGTCGGTGATGCTCATATCAGCTCTCCAAACGCTGTTTGAGTACGGCGTTTAATTGTGCGGGATTGGCCTTGCCCTTGGCGGCTTTCATCACCTGACCAACCAAAAAGCCAAACACCTTGTCTTTGCCGGAACGGAATTCGGCCACTTGCTCGGGGAACTGCGCCAGTGCCTCGTCGACAATCGCCGCAATCGCGCCTTCATCGGTAATCTGCTTCAGCCCTTTTTTCTCGATAATGGCATCCGCATCGCCCTCGCCTGCCCACATGGCTTCAAACACGTCCTTGGCCAGCTTGCCGGAAAGCGTATTGTCGGCAATACGTTTCATCAATCCACCAAGCATCTCGGCATTGACCGGCGAATGGGCAAGGTCTAGTCCGGCTTTGTTCAAAGCCGCCGAAAAGTCGCCCATCACCCAGTTGGCGCAAAGTTTGGCCTCACAGCCACCGGCTTTGAGTGTGCTTTCGAAAAAGTCAGCGAGTTCACGCTCGCTGGTCAAGAAATTTGCGTCATAGGCCGACAGGCCGAATTGTTCAATAAAGCGCTGCTTCTTTGCTTGCGGCAATTCTGGCAAGCCCATGCGCACGGACTCAATAAACGCTTCATCCAGCACGACAGGCAACAGATCGGGGTCGGGGAAATAGCGATAGTCATGTGCCTCTTCCTTGCTGCGCATCGAGCGGGTTTCATCCCGATCCGGGTCATACAGGCGGGTTTCCTGCACCACCTTGCGCCCGCTTTCCAGCACATCAATCTGACGTTCAACTTCAAAGTTGATGGCGCGCTCCAGAAAGCGGAATGAGTTGACGTTTTTGACTTCGGCGCGCGTGCCGAACTCGACCTGACCCTTGGGGCGCACCGAGACGTTGGCATCCACACGGAACGAGCCTTCCTGCATATTGCCGTCGCACATACCCAGGTAGCGCACCAGACTGTGAATGGTTTTGGCATACGCGACAGCCTCTTTGGCTGAGCGCATATCCGGTTCGGAGACGATTTCAAGCAAGGGCGTACCGGCACGGTTCAGGTCGATTCCGGTCAAGCCATGAAAGTCTTCGTGCAAGGATTTACCGGCGTCTTCTTCCAAGTGCGCGCGCGTCAGGCCGACTGTTTTTTGTGTGCCGTCGTCCATCACAACGTGAACTTCACCTTGCGCCACGATGGGCAAATCCATTTGGCTGATTTGATAGCCCTTGGGTAAATCAGGATAAAAGTAGTTTTTGCGCGCAAAAATCGAGCGGCGATTGATTTTTGCATCCAGCGCGAGGCCAAACTTTACGGCCAAGCGCACGGCTTCGGCGTTCAATACCGGTAGCGCGCCGGGTAGGCCTAAATCAACCACATTGGCCTGCGTGTTCGGCTCGGCACCAAAGGCGGTGGACGTGCCGGAAAAAATTTTGCTCTTGGTGGCAAGCTGGGCGTGAATTTCAAGCCCGATAACGGTTTCCCATTGCATGATGATTATTCCGATTTAATTTTTAGCCACAGAGGCCACAGAGATTGTTGAGATGATGAGTCGCCGGTAAGTCGCGGAGCGAAATACGGGAATGTCTGTTCCGAGGACAATGTTGCAACCCCAGGTTGTTACCCGAAATGCGCTAATTTACCCCATGTTCTCTGTGTTCTCTGTGGCTAAATAAAACTTACTTGAAAGCAGGTGGTGTTTGACGATGCCAGTCCGTAGCCTGCTGGAAACGATGTGCGATATTCAGTAAACGGCTTTCGGCGAATGCCTTACCAATGACTTGCAGTCCGACGGGGCGATTGTGGGCAAAACCGACCGGAATCGAAATTGCAGGCAGTCCGGCCAGGTTCACGGGCACGGTATAAATATCGGATAAATACATGGCTACTGGGTCTTTCAGTGATTCGCCCAAATTCGGCGCAACGCTCGGTGTTACCGGCCCCATAATCACATCCACCTCAGACAGCACGCGCTGGAAATCGTCAGCAATCAGGCGGCGCACCCGCTGTGCTTTGAGGTAGTACGCATCATAATAGCCGGATGACAAGGCATACGTTCCGATCATAATGCGGCGTTTGACCTCATCGCCAAAACCTTCGGCGCGTGAACGCTCGTACAAATCGGTCAAGTCCTTGGGCGCGTCACAACGATGACCAAAGCGCACACCATCAAAGCGCGAAAGATTGGATGAGGCCTCGGCAGGCGCAATGACGTAATACGCCGGAATGGCCAGCTCGCTATTGGGCAAGCTGACTTCGCGCACTTCCGCGCCGAGCTTGCGTAACTCGCTTATCGCAGCATCAATTGCCTGTGCCACACCCACATCCAAACCCGCACCGAAGTATTCGCGTGGCAGACCGATTTTCAAGCCTGTTAAATCAAGGTTGAGTTGCGCCGTGTAGTCTTCGCTGGCCTGCTCGCTGCTGGTGGAATCACGCGCATCGAAGCCTGCCATGACATTCAGCAGCAAGGCGCAATCTTCGGCAGAACGTGCCATCGGCCCGCCTTGATCGAGTGACGAGGCATAAGCAATCATGCCAAAGCGTGAAACACGCCCGTAAGTAGGCTTAAGCCCAGTAATGCCACAATACGCTGCGGGCTGGCGAATCGAACCGCCGGTGTCTGTGCCGGTGGCAATGGGGGTTAATCCGGCGGCAATCGCCGCCGCTGAACCGCCCGACGAGCCGCCGGGTACGGCCTGGGTATCCCAGGGGTTTTTGGTCGCGCCGTAATAACTGGATTCGCTGGTTGAACCCATGGCGAATTCATCCATGTTCGTCTTGCCCAGCATGACCGTGTCCGCCTGATTGAGGCGTTCAACCACGGATGCGTTGTACGGTGCAATAAAGTTGTCCAACATGCGTGAGCCGCATGAGGTTTTCACGCCCATGGTGCAGAAAATATCCTTGTGCGCCACAGGAATGCCGGTGAGCGCACCAGCCTGCCCCGCTGCGATTTTCTCATCAGCCCGCTGTGCCGCAAGCAATCCTGCATCTTCGGTCACGCTGATAAAGCTATTCAGCGTACTGTCATGAGCTTGAATGCGCCGGATAAAGTGTTGTGCCAGCTCCTGAGCGGAAATTTGCTTGCTATCCAATATCCCTCGAAGCTCAGTGAGGGTTTTACAATGCAGGTCGCTCATTATTCGATCACCTTGGGCACGAGAAATAGACCCCTTTCCACTGCGGGGGCATGCGCTTGCAGTGTGTCGCGTTGGTTAACTTCAGTCACCACATCGGCGCGCAACCGTTGGCACATGTCTAAAGGATGTGCCATCGGCTCAATGCCGCGCACATCGACTTGATTCATCTGTTCAACCAGACCGAGAATGCCAGAAAGGTCTTTGGCGTAACGCTCAACATCGTCGTGATCGACCGACATGCGAGCAAGGTGGGCGATTTTCATCACCTCATTAGGTGTTATCAACATAATTATGGTGTGCTCTTAAAGGCGTCTTGAATAAGGACTTACGCAAAACCAACCCAGCAACGTTCGAGAGCCATGCCGTACTAACATATGCGCACTGTCGGCGGTACTTTGCTTTATCGCAACACGTTTGCGTAAGCCACATTTAATGCGTCTTTGGAATGTAGCACAGCATGAAGCCTTGCCCAAGACGCGAGGCATTGCTAAAGTACGGAACTTGGTTAAATTTACGCCAATAAAACCCATGCCTATTTAATCTTTAATTTTTTTAAATCAATATCTTATGTTCAAAAATCTATTCGGGATGTTTTCAGCAGACCTCTCCATTGACCTAGGCACTGCTAACACACTAATTTACATGCGCGGCAAAAACATCGTTCTGGATGAGCCATCTGTGGTGGCTATTCGTCAAGACGGTGGGCAAAGCGCAATTCAAGCCTTCGGTATCGAAGCCAAGAAAATGCTGGGGCGTACCCCAAAAAACATCAGCGCAGTGCGACCGTTACGTGATGGGGTGATTGCGGACTTTCATGTCACCGAAAAGATGTTGCAGCACTTTATTCGCAAGGTTCATGGCACGGGTTTGTTGCGCCCAAGTCCACGCGTGTTGGTTTGCGTGCCCGTGGGTGCGACACAAGTGGAACGTCGCGCCATTCGTGAGTCCGTACTCGGTGCCGGCGCGCGCAAAGCGTATTTGATCGAAGAGCCCATGGCAGCCGCGATTGGCGCCGGCATCAATGTCGATGAGCCACGCGGCTCCATGGTGGTGGATATTGGTGGCGGCACGTCCGAAGTCGCGGTCATTTCACTTGATGGCATTGTGTATTCCGCCTCGGTGCGTATTGGTGGCGACAAGTTTGATGATGCAATCATCAGCTATGTGCGCCGCAACTACGGCATGTTGATTGGTGAAGCCACCGCCGAGCGCATCAAAAAGGACATTGGTTGTGCTTATCCTGGGCGTGATTTGCGTGAAATCGAAGTCAAAGGCCGCAACCTTGCGGAAGGTGTTCCACGTAGCTTTACGCTGAACAGCAACGAAATTCTGGAAGCGCTGCAAGAACCTTTATACGGAATCGTGCAAGCAGTTCGTACGGCATTGGAACAAACCCCTCCTGAACTTGGATCGGATATTGCCGAATTCGGTATTGTGCTGACTGGCGGCGGCGCTTTGCTGCACGATCTTGATCGCTTGTTGATGGAAGAAACTGGCTTGCCCGTCATCGTTGCGGACGATCCCTTGACCTGTGTGGCGCGCGGTGGTGGCCGTGTTTTAGAGTTGATTGACGAACGCTATAGCCCACTGTTTTCCGTCGAATAACTCAAACTCTCATCCAGCCAATAGCGCGATTTAAGTGGCAAGACTTTTCCGCAGTGTACATAGTCAACCGGTGTGGTTGGCTATTTTGGTGCTTGCTGCGGTGGGCATTTATTTGGCTGATGCGCGACTCCATTTGCTTGAAGGATTGCGCGGAGGCTTGATGACATTGCTCGAACCGATGCAACGCGTGGCTGCCTTCCCAGGGCATATTTGGCAGGATACGCGTGATGCGCTGCGCTCACGCGAAGCACTTGAGCTAGAAAATCAGCAACTCAAAGAAGACAAGAAGCTACTGCAAGCGCAGATGCAAACCTTCTGGTCAGTCGAGCAGGAAAACAAGCGCTTGCGCGCCGCCTTAAATGCTGTTTCACCCTTGGATGTGGATGTCATGCTGGCGCAAGTATTGCGCAGCGCAGCGTCCACGAATAACCCAAGCCTATTAATCAACCGTGGCACTCGGGATGGTGTGTATGTCGGGCAGGCGGCCTTGCTGGGCACCGGTGTACTCGGGCAGGTTCAGCATGTAGGGATGTTTACGGCTGAGATACTTCCCCTGACCGATGAGCAGCATGAAATTCCAGTGCGTGTCGCACGCTCAGGGCAGCGTGGTATCGTGCGTGGCACGGGGGCGCCAGATGAAGTCGATGTGCATCACATTCCCAAGCAAGCCGATGTAGTCGTGGGTGATGTATTGTTGACCTCGGGAATGGGCGGTCGATTTCCAGAGGGTTTCCCCGTCGCCTCGATTACCCATATTTCGCCCGAGCAAAGCGGGGCTTTTGCCGATATTCGCGCTCGTCCCATGGCTGATATGCACGACGTGCGCGATGTGGTATTGGTCTCGGTGCGCGAGCCAAAGGCTATGCCCACAGAGTTGCCGCCCTCCCCCACCTTGAACAAACTGGCACCATGGGATTCACCCCCACCCGAGGCGGCCGGAAAGTCTGAGAAGCACACCCTAAATGCGCAATGAATTGGCTTTGGGCTTGATGGTACTGTTCAGCCTGCTATTGACCATGCTGCTTGAATTGATTCCCCTGCCCCTTACGCTGAACCTTCATGCGTGGCGCGAACCATGGTTGCTGGCCATAGTGATATTTTGGGTATTGTATTTACCAACAGCAGTAGGCATTGGCTTGGCTTGGTTTGTAGGATTGTTGCTGGATGCGGCAAACGCCGCGCCGCTGGGGACTCATGCACTTATTTTTACAGTGGCGAGCGCCTTGACTCTCGCCGCTCGTCGTTTGCTTCTGACTTTTTCGGTCATACAGCAGGCTCTGTGGATAGCGGCACTCAGCGTGATGCAATACGTCATCCTGCTATTGCTTTTGCCCTCGACAGGTCTATCGAATATGTTGCAGAGCGCCCTTGCGGCCGCGTTGTTTTGGCTAGCGTTGCACTTCGTACTTTATCCGTGGGTTCAATCACGGCTGCGCACAAACTAAATTAGGACTTACGCAGAACCGTCCCAGCGGCGTTAAAGCACCTCGCCGTACTAGGTTGTACTGTCATCAAAGCTTTGCCTCGCTGGAACGCTTTTGCATAAGTCCTATAAAAATCAGTTTTAATCCAGTAACAACAAAAGCCAAAAAATCGTGGCCATGAGTATGGTCAGCATCACCGCTGCTGAGCCCATGTCTTTTGCACGACCCGACAGTTTATGCTGTTCGCCGCCAAAGCGATCCACGGTGTTTTCAATCCCCGTATTGAGCAGTTCAACAATCAAGATCATAAACAAGCTGCCTAACAACAAGGCGCGTTCAAAATTATTGTCGCCCTGCCAGATAGCGACTGGTGCGAGGATTAGGCTTAACCACATTTCCTGGCGAAAAGCGGCTTCTTTGCGGTAGCAGGTAGTCAGACCTTGCCAAGAGTATTTGGCCGCTAAAATGACGCGGCGGAGTCCAGTATTTTCTGAAGACATCGGCTGAGTTACTCGCTCGCAAAATCCTTGTAGGCATCGGCATCCATCAGCGTATCGAGTTCTTCACTAATCCGCACACGCACCAGCCAGCCTTCGCCAAACGCATCTTCATTCACGCGTTCGGGTTGATCGACTAATTCTTCATTAATGGCTTCAATGGTCATGGCAACCGGAGCAAGCACATCCCAGGCGGACTTCACGGATTCCAACGTGGCAATCGTGTCGCCTTCATCAATATGTGCGCCCACTTCGGGAAATTGAATAAACACCAGGTCACCAAGCAAAGACTGACCATATTCGGTCACGCCAA
This sequence comes from Halothiobacillus neapolitanus, assembly GCA_020722165.1. Lineage (GTDB taxonomy): Bacteria > Pseudomonadota > Gammaproteobacteria > Halothiobacillales > Halothiobacillaceae > Thiofaba. The sequence continues at coordinate 18,498 of DYLI01000019.1, forward strand.
GCGTGACCAAGCCATCATCATCTTGACGCAGCCATGCGTGGCTATCGGTGTACATCAGGTTTTCAGGTAATCCGCTCATTGCTGCACTCTTTGTCAAATGGGGGTTCGAATTGAATCATGCCATACAAACAAGGTTTCTATATGACAAAAATACCAGTCATT
>DYLI01000166.1 GCA_020722165.1 Halothiobacillus neapolitanus
TGCCGCGACTTGAAAAATGCGCTCCGGATCAATCGTGCCCTCCGCATCCACAATACGCAGCAACGCCTCGTAATAGGCGATTTCGCCACCCTGCACCATCACCACCGGTTGATAGTGCATCGTAATCCCCGCGCCCGTGGCGGCGGCCTCGATGACCGCATGCACAATGCGGTTCGACCATTGCGCCGCGTCCTGACCCATCGACGCGCCATACAGCACCACCTTGGCCTCGCCGAGCTGGTGCTTGGCCTGATACATGGCCATATCCGCATGGCGCAAAAGATCCGGAAGCTCCAGACATGGATTCTCTGTGGCCACCACGCCAACACTGATCTGCAATTTTTCGCGGATACCCAAGGATGCCACCGATGCCGAACTGACCGCGAGGCGGCAGCGCTCACCGATCTGCATCGCCTGCACCCCATTGGTATCCCACAAGATGATGAGGAATTCGTCACCACCCAGGCGATAAAGGCTTTCATCATGGCGCAATTCACCCGCCACCAGGCGCGCAATCTCGCGCAGTACGCGGTCGCCCGTTTCATGACCGTAACTGTCATTAATGGCCTTAAAGAAATCGCAATCGAGCAAAATAAGCGACAGCGGAGCGTTTTTTTCACAGCGTTGCAGCTTGGCCCAATCCTCATCAAAGGCTCGACGGTTAAATACCCCGGTCAGCGCATCAATATGCGCCTCGCGCCAGAGCTGTGCATTGCTCAAATCCAGTTTGCTGTGCGCCTGCTCAAGCGAATGCCGATACTCGTGCAACGCCTGCCTGACCTCGCTCAACTCACGCACCGGCATCCATTCAGACCGGGCAGGCAGGCTCTCATTGCCCGCACGCAAAAGCTCCAATTCGTTGCGTAGCTGGCGCAACGGTTGCGTAAACAATCGTGTAACCAGCAGATAATGCAGCGCAATCAGAATAAAAAATGCCACCATGAACTGCGCCAGGGTCTGGCGCACCAGGGTTGGCAAGACAGAAATCCACTCCGCCTTACGATTCTGATAACTTACCATCTCCGCCGCCATGCTTGAAGGATATGCGCCCTCATAGCCCGGTTTGAGCCGCACACTTTCAGGGTCGATGTAAGTAAAGCGGTGCAATTGACGCAATGCGCTGAGAAAATCAACGCGCAGACCCACGCTGCCTAGCGGAGCCGCCAACGCATCACCCGGTGCGACCACCTCGGCAAAACGCAACATGCAGAGATCGCCTTCTTTGGTGACGATCAACTGGGCATCCTGCCCCGGCGGCAGGCTCGGCGGCAACTTGGCCGCATCACTCGACAACAGATTTCCCTGCGCGTTGTAAAGCTCCACACCGCGCACATAGGCAGGCCACAAGCCTTGCGCCGTGGCTCGATTATCACGCCAGTAGGTGTAATAGGTGGGCGCATCTAGCTGCTGGCGCACCTCATCCCAACTTGCAATCTGCTCGGCCAGCCCGGCGACTTGCGCCAGGGTATTCTCTATCGCACGCTCAAACTCCAGTTTCGCCGCGGCCTCGCCTTCCTGTTGTTGCGCCTGCTCAATCACCTGCAAGCGATCCAACATGCGCCAACCCAGCACAACGAGCACCAACGCACCGATACCCAGCAGCAGCAGGGTATAGGTACGCAGGCTACGCGAACGTGAAATCAAGGCGACCACCGCTGGCGCATGGCAACGCTCATGACTTAACCTTCATTTCGATCAACGCATGGCTCACCGCGTCCAATAGATCAAACTCGGACGTACCATCAAAGAAATGACCCGCTCCCGGAACGATCTGCACCCGCGCTCCGGCGCGCTGCATGGAGCTGACCCAATCACCTGCAAAACACTGATCCGCGCCACCGATAATGGCAACCAAAGGGATACGATTTTTACCCAAAGCGTCTAAATACTGCATTACGGTCATAGTTGGCATACGATAAAAAACTCTCGGCAGTCGAGGTGTAATTGCCATGACAATAAATCAAATTAAAACGCCCCAAAGACTTATCGCCCCCAGCCTGTTGCGACTGCGCCCGCTTAACCTGATTGGCTTGCAGCTCCTCACCCTGCGCTCCAACATAACTAAGACTTATGCCGATCAAGCCAACAACGCGCGCATTGGGCGCATGCCGCAGGTAATCAAGCAACTGCACGCTGCCGAATGAATGCCCTGCCAGCACGATCGAGCCTTGGCTACGCGATGCCAACCAGTCCACCCAAAAGGCTACTTCCGCTCGATCATCCGCCAGCGTATGCGTATGAATCGCATCGCACGCCAAACCCGCACGCCGCGTATTGAGCCCCAAGCTCAAGGTCGGCGCGAGCACGCCGTAGCCCTTGGAAGACAATTCATTAACCAGCGCCTGCACCGTGGGAAACGCGCCCGTCACCATAAAACCATGCAGGATCAATAAGGTGGGAGATCCTTTCGCCGCAGGCAGATACTCGGCGCTCACTTTCATTCCATTCGGTAGCGTCTCGGTCATTTCCGCCGCCAAGCCAGGCAAAATCCACAACATCCCCACCAACCAAACGACCAACTTGCGCTTCATTTTCATGCCTCCTGCCGTTGTCATAGCGACTGTATGAACACCGTGTCTACAAATGTAACTCATACACGATGCAATGGCTTGGCGAATGACTCCGCTGTTGGCCTTGCGCGCTGCGCCAGCCACGTAGCCCGGATGAAGCGCAGCGGAATCCGGGAACCAGCCGCACCCAATACGAGGCCAGCCCCAGACTATCATCCGGGTTACATAGGTTCGTTCACCAAGGCTGCCGCCGTCATCATCCACCCCGCCGAGCCGGTGTACCACGTCCACCCCCCGCGCC
>DYLI01000167.1 GCA_020722165.1 Halothiobacillus neapolitanus
GCTGCAACTGGCCGGCTACCCGGTCGGCGCGTCCATCTGTTACGAAGCCACGCTGTCGCGCAAAATCAATACCGCCCTGCCCGAAGCCGCGTTTTTAATCAACGCCAGTAACGATGCCTGGTTTGGCGATTCGCTCGCGCCGCACCAGCACTTGCAAATCGCCGCCATGCGCAGTTTAGAGACCGGACGCTGGATGCTGCGCGCCACCAATACCGGCATTTCCGCGTTGATTGATCCGCACGGCCAAGTCGTGGCACGCACGCCGCAATTTGAACAAGCCGTGCTGCACGGCGAAATCGTACCGATGCAAGGCACAACGCCGTTTGTCCTATGGGGTGCGTGGCCGGTGTGGTTGTTGAGTTTGTTGGGGATTTTTGGCTTGGGGCTATGGCACTACATCACCGCCGAGCGCAGCCGCCGATAGCATGTGCCACCGCACGTCGGGCACGCGGGTAACACATTCTCCTCCGCGTCAAAATGCAGCACTTCGCCGCAGTCCACACACTCATACGCCCCCGCGCCCACTGTATCGCCCGCGTGCAAAAGCTGCGCCATTTGCGCCGCCCACATCTCTTTGAGGCGCATTAAATCGCGCGTGGTCGGGTCGGCAGCTAATAACACCCGCTCCAAAGCCTGATTTTCGGCGACGAGCAAATCGGTTTCCACCCAATCTTCAAACTCATCTTCCGCCGCCGCCAGGGTTTGCGACAACTCATCCACTTCGCGGCGCAGGGTCGCCGCCAGATCGTCGGCCTCTTCATGCGTTAACTCGCTGGCCGTCATCACCCACTCACGCGCCTGCATCAGCGCATGTTCAAGCGACTGGCGCACGCCATGCTCGCCCTGCATGACATCCAGCACCCGTGCGCTCATGGCGTTATAGGCTTCACGCAAACGGCCTTGAAAATGACTCGCCATCCTCTCCTCCTGCATTTCTTAATTGCTATCTGCTTTGAGTAAAGCACATTCTGCGGCGTTCATTTGGTATCCTTGCGCGACTTTTTTATCGAATCATTTTCAAACGCCATGCCCGCATCCCAGCTCGACCAATACAATTTCAAATCCATCGAACAACACGCACAACAGCATTGGGATAAAAGCGGCCTGTTCAATGCCACCGAAGATGCCAGCAAAGAGAAGTTTTATTGCCTGGCCATGTTCCCCTACCCCAGCGGCAAGCTGCACATGGGGCATGTACGCAACTACACGATTGGCGATGTGATTGCGCGTTACCAGCGCATGTTGGGCAAAAACGTGATGCAGCCCATGGGTTGGGATGCGTTTGGTCTGCCTGCCGAAAACGCCGCTTTGGCGAATAACGTCGCCCCGGCGGCCTGGACGCTGTCCAACATCGACTACATGCGCGGCCAGCTCAAGGCGCTGGGTTTTGGCTACGACTGGTCACGCGAGCTGACCACCTGTTTGCCGGATTACTACCGCTGGGAGCAATGGCTGTTCACCCGCTTGGTGAAAAAAGGGCTGGCCTATAAGAAAACCGCCGTGGTGAATTGGGATCCGATTGACCAGACTGTGTTGGCAAACGAACAGGTGATCGACGGACGCGGCTGGCGCTCTGGCGCGCTGGTCGAGCGGCGCGAGATTCCGCAGTGGTCGTTGCGCATTACCGATTACGCCGAGCAACTGTTGAATGATCTGGACACGCTGGACGGATGGCCGGAGCAGGTGCGCGCCATGCAGGCCAACTGGATTGGTCGCTCGGTCGGCGTGGAACTCCAGTTTGGTATCGAAGGAGGCGAACCGCTGACCGTGTACACCACCCGCGCCGATACCCTGATGGGCGTGTCCTATGTCGCGGTGGCCTCGCAGCATCCGCTGGCGAAAAAGGCCGCCGAAAATAACCCGGAACTCGCCGCCTTTATTGAAGAATGTCGCCATACCAAGGTGGCCGAAGCTGATATGGCAACCTTGGAGAAAAAAGGCGTGGCGCTGGGGATTGATGCCATTCACCCGATCAGCGGCGAAAAAGTGCCCGTGTGGACGGCGAATTTCGTGTTGATGGAATACGGTACAGGCGCGGTTATGGCTGTGCCAGCGCATGACCAGCGTGATTTTGAATTTGCACAGAAATACGGCTTGGCGATCAAGCAGGTGATTGCATCTGCAACGGGCGAGGTGGCAAATATTGCAGAGGCCGCATTCACCGACAAAGGCGTGCTCATCAATTCCGGCGCATTCGACGGCCTGAGTTCCTTTGATGCCGTCGAAGCCATTGCCGCGCACCTCGAAGCGCACGGCAAGGGTCACAAAAAGATCAACTACCGCCTGCGCGACTGGGGTGTGTCGCGCCAGCGTTACTGGGGCTGCCCGATTCCGATTATCAACTGCCCAAGCTGCGGCGCGGTTCCCGTGCCGGAAGACCAGCTTCCCGTCGTGCTGCCCACTGAGGTGGAAATGAACGGCCCGCAATCGCCGATCAAATCCATGCGCGAATTTATCGACACCACCTGCCCGGTGTGTGGCGGCAAAGCTGAGCGTGAAACCGACACCTTCGACACCTTCTTTGAATCCAGCTGGTACTACGCCCGCTTCACCTCACCCGGCAATGAGCAAGCGATGTTGGATGAACGCGCCAACTACTGGCTGCCGGTCGATCAATACGTCGGCGGCGTGGAGCATGCCGTACTGCATCTGTTGTACGCACGCTTTTTCCATAAATTGCTGCGAGACGAAGGTTTGGTCGATGGCGACGAGCCGTTCAAGCGTCTACTCACTCAAGGCATGGTCGTGGCCGACACCTACTACCGCGAAGATGCCATCGGCAAAAAGA
>DYLI01000020.1:0-9731 GCA_020722165.1 Halothiobacillus neapolitanus
GCACGTATTAAAAATGATGCAGCATTCTAACCGCTAGACCCCCGTGCCGCCATGCCATCTTCGAGAATCCACTGAATTCCCCAATCCGAATAAATATTAATCCACGCCCATTACCCACAGCGCATAAGGGTATTGTTCCTTAGCATCAAACTGGTGAATTTCACATTGTTTTTTTTTGTAAATACTGAGACGCTTCACGCGAGTGAATTCAAATAGCCTGGGATCAGGAGCAGCGCTCGGGCTTCACATCCAAAATACGCATTATTTTCTAGTCGTAAGTAACTGCAAAGTGCAACCCGTCGGTTTTTGAGTATCGCCATGAACAACAAAGAAACACACATCGAGCTCCAAGCTCAGACCCATGTCATGCGCGATCGTCGCCATCCCATGCGGCAAGCATTAACGCGCATCGAAGACCTGTTTGTTGATATTGATCGTGAAGTGATTCTCAGCGATTTAAGCGAAATAATCAGCCAATCCATTGGCAAGATGGCGGCACGCAAAAGCGGTGAGCCGGGGTTTTGGCTTCATGCCTTCAGATTCCTCAATGACTTCAAGGATGATATTTACACACGCTTGTGGACGGGCGAGGATGAAGCCGATCATCAGGCGCGAGTTGTCCTCGCTCAGCGCAGTGCTGCGATACAAATTCGCCTACTTATCCGCGACAAGCATTTACCTCCCGCATTAAAAAGCGCCCTGACTCACCTATTTGGCCCGGCTTTGGCTATCCTTATGCTGCGTCGCGATCAAGATCGTAATTCACGCACTCTGCTCAATGCCATGCAGCTAGTGTATGAAGTCATTGAAACGTACCAGGAGCCATCGAGCTTTCCCGCCCCTTACGATCGGCCTGTGATATTAGGTCTTAGGCAGCAATTGCATGAGTTTTTCAAGGGAATTACGGGCATCAGGCAAGCGCTATCACCTCAAGTTTTATTACAGTTGCAAAGCGATGGGTATTTGTTCTTAAGTTCTGTTGACAGCAGTAAGGACACGGTTTTTTCAGCAGGAATTTCGGAACACGATGTCAAAAATGATTCGAATGATGTGCTTGAGAGCGCTCATTTAAGTTTAATTACAAGCGAGTCCGTCGCGACGGACTACATCGAAAAACCTCTGGGTGCGAGTGAAGATCAAAAGGCTGCAAAGCGAACCATCAAGGCATACCAAATTGGTGCACAAGGAGTATGCAAGGAAGTAGCCTTGCAACCAGTCAATGAATTAAAGCCCGCTTCGGCTTCAGCTGATTCTTCGCCCCCTCCTACAGATACAAACAACAGTGCCGCACCAAATAACTTAGTCGCTTCTAACAGCTCGGAAACAATGCGCGGCGAACACATCACTAGCGACACGACCGTCTCACCAAGTCCAGCCGAGGTTCGCGAAGTTATCCAAGTTGATATAACTGAACCCGAACCAACTCCTGAAGCGGTCGATTTTCTCCCAGAGCATACCCAAAAGAAGGGCGATGAGACGGCTGTTAGTATTAACCCGGCATTTGAAAACCTGCTAGAGCATCTACAGAGAGACCATCGTTTGAGCTGGTTTCAGATTCAAGTCGAAAAAAGCTCCAGTGTCCGCCGCCTCATGTTTGGAAACTACGATTGCGAAAATCAGTCACTCATCTTCGTTAATGTGCATCAAAGGCCAAGTCTAACGCTTAGTGTGGCTGACTTTGATCTCGGGCTTAAAAATGGTCTTACCCACCCCCTCTACGCCGAGCCGGCAATTAATAAGTTATTTCTTGAATACCTAAGACTTGGTTCTTAAAAGCCAACAAAACATGTGCCACGTAAACCATCATATTCCAGGCATAAAAAAAGGGGTGCTCGAAAGCACCCTTTTTGTGATGAACACACCCCCAAGGGTGGCGCAATAAATTTTACTCTGCGTAAGCTTCCTCAGCTTCACCCACCACGGTAACGTTCACGGTGGTATTGACATCGGCGTGCAGATGCAGCGTGATTTCATACATGCCAACATGACGCAACGGGCCTTCAGGCAAACGCACTTCACGCTTCTCAGCGTGGTGACCCGCGGCAACCAGTGCGTCGGCAATTTCAGCCGTACCGATGGAGCCAAACAGCTTGCCTTCTTCACCCACTTTCGCGGTGATGCTGACAGACGCACCAGAAAGGCCTTTGGCACGTACATGCGCAGCGGCCAAAATGGATTGCGCCTGCTTTTCCAGCTCGGCGCGCAATGCAGCAAACTCAGCCACATTGGAGCGGGTTGCTGCCTTGGCTTTGCCATAAGGAATCAGGAAGTTACGTGCGTAACCGTTACGCACGTTGACTACATCACCCAGGCTACCGAGATTTTCAACTTTACTTAACAAAATGATTTGCATGACTCACCCTCTCCTTAGTGGCTATCGGTGTAAGGCAGCAACGCGATGTAGCGTGCTCGCTTGACCGCTTCGGCCAGCATACGTTGGTAACGTACTTGGGTACCGGTCACACGGCTAGGAATGATTTTGCCGGTTTCGGTCAAAAATCCCTTCAATGTGGCCAAATCCTTATAATCAATATGGGTTGCACCTTCAGCGGTGAACTTGCAAAACTTACGGCGACGGAAAAAACGTGACATCTCTATTTACCTCGTCAACGCCTTAGGCGGATTCGCTAGTGGTTTCATCGGAACGCTCGCGACGACGCGGACGCGATTCGTCGGAGCCTTCATCCGAGGATGAACGGCGTGGACGCTGCTCTTCTTCCTTCATCATGAAGGACGGCTCAGTTTCAGCGGCATCCATTTTGATGACCATATCGCGGATCACAGCATCGTTGAAACGGAAGGCATCATTTAGTTCAGCCAGTGCCTTTTGTGAGCACTCGATGTTCATCATCACGTAGTGGGCTTTGTGAATTTTCTGGATTGGGTAAGCCAGCTGGCGGCGACCCCAATCTTCAAGACGATGGATTTGACCACCATCGGCTTGGATCAAGGCACGATAGCGCTCAATCATGGCAGGAACTTGTTCACTCTGATCTGGATGAACCAGAAACACGACTTCATAATGTCGCATGGTTAACTCCCTATGGATTAAAGCCTGCCGCCGGTACTTATCGTTATGGGCGGTCAGACAGGGTGGATGCGTAGCGGAAAAGCCCGCTACGCAAGAAAGCGCGGGATTATAGGTGAGGATGAGCGATTAGGGAAGCGTTAAATGGCCAAGTTGAACGGTTAGGCTAATTGGGCTTTGCTCATGCGCTGACGGCGAATCTCGTACAAAGTCACGCCCGCAGCCACCGAGACATTCAGGCTCTCTACGGTACCGAGCATCGGCAACTTGACCAATTCATCACAAGATTCACGGGTCAGGCGGCGCAAACCACTGCCTTCCGCACCCATCACCACCGCTAAGGCGTGTTTGGAAACATCCGAAGCGTATAAGGTGTGGTCAGCCTCACCCGCTAAACCTATCACCCAAATATCGCGTTGCTTGAGGTTATCCAAGGTGCGCGCAAGGTTGGTGACCTGAACAAACGGTAGGCTTTCTGCCGCGCCCGAAGCCACCTTGCGTGCCGTAGGGGTGAGGCTTGCGGCACGATCTTTGGGCGCAATCACGGCGTGAACTCCTGCGCCATCGGCCACGCGCAGGCAGGCCCCCAGATTGTGCGGATCGGTCACGCCATCCAGCACCAGCAACAAGGCAGGTTCATCCAAACGATCAAGCAACGCATAAAGATCGTTTTCATCATAGCTGCGAGGAGGGCGATATTGCGCCGCCACGCCTTGATGCCGATCCACACGGGTGAGTTTGTCTAGTTCGCGCATATCGACACGTTCAATCTTGACACCGACTTCTTGCGCCAGCGTTTCGACGTGTTGCAAACGCTGATCACGCCGACCATCGGCACACAGCAGACGAATGATATTTTCAGGGTCGTTTTTTAAGACCGACTCAATCGCGTGCAGACCAAATAGCCAAAGATCAGCACGCGCACCCGTGTCCTGCTTGTGCCCAGATGATTCAGCACAATCAGCCGATTCATTGGTGTCGCGCAGTTTTCTGCGTGGTGTAAACATGCGACTCATTCAGGCTTTTTCCGGCGCGGTGAACGGCGACGACGGACAGCTGAGTTTTTATCACCCGGTTGACGACCCGCAGGACGATTGGCGTGCGTAATGGCTTTAATGCTGTTGCCATTCACTTCGTCTTGGTCCTCGTCCTCTTCATCATCCAGCAGCTGAATTTGTACGATGGGCGTGCCGCGATTGCCAATATTGTCGTCAATCACATCCTCGTCGGCTTCAACCCAAAGTGCTTTAGGTTGAACTTCATCAGCATCGTGCGCCATATTGCCAGCGATGCTTGTGCTGCCCTTGTCAGACGAAGGTTTTTTGCGGCGGCGGCGTTTTTTACGCCCAGTCTGCGCATCATCCGACTCTTCGACGCTGCCTTCGGTCTCGATTGCACTCTCAACAGCATCATCTTGCGCGACAACATCCTGCTTCACACGCCCTCTAGGCTGCTGCTTGCTGTCCTCAGCCTCTGCACGCGGCAAGACGTATTCAATTTTCTTGTCATCGAGGTCAACTCGCGCCACCTGCACGGTGACGCTATCGCCCAAGCGGTAAATCTTGCCGCCTCGTTCACCTACCAGACGATGTCCGACCGGATCAAAGCGATAGAAATCCTTATCCAAGGCCGTGATATGCAGCAAACCTTCGACAAAAATACCTTTCAATTCAATGAACAAGCCAAATGAAGTAACCGAGGTTATCACCCCTTCAAACACCTCGCCCACATGATCCTGCATGTACTCACACTTCAGCCAATCGGTGGCATCACGTGTGGCTTCATCGGCCAAGCGCTCATTGTTGGAGCAATGCTCGCCGATCAGCCCCATTTCATCATGCGAATAGGGGAAATTCTCCGCGCCACCGGTGCGCAAGACATGCCGAATGGCACGGTGCACCATCAAATCCGGGTAACGGCGAATTGGCGAGGTGAAATGCGCATATTGCGTTTGTGCCAAGCCGAAGTGGCCGATATTATCGGGCGAGTACACGGCCTGCTTCATGGTGCGCAAAATCACGGTTTGAATCAGATGCGCGTCTTCACGCCCCTTAGCGGCTGCTAAAACAGCATTCAAATCCTTGCCGTCCGGTTTTTCACCGCCACCAAGCGACAGACCCAACTCATTCAGGAACGTGCGCAAATCAGCGATTTTTTCTGCCTTGGGCGTGTCATGGATGCGATACAAACCCACGATCTTACGCCGCTCCAGATAACGCGCTGCGGCGACGTTGGCGGCAATCATGCACTCTTCAATCAGACGGTGCGCATCGTTGCGCTCATACGGCACGATGGCTTCAATCTTGCGCCCTTCACCGAACACGATTTTGGTCTCAACCGTGTCGAAGTCCATGGCACCACGACGATTGCGCGCTTCATGCAGTGTTTTGTAGAGGCCGTGCAAAGCTTCAAATTGCGGCACCAGCGGCGCGTATTGCGTGCGCAATTCTTCATCCTGATCGAGCAATATTTTGCCGACCTGGGTATAGGTCATGCGTGCATGCGATTGCATCACGCCTTCGTAAAAACGCGAACGGATAATGTCGCCTTCGCGGTTAATGAGCATTTCGCACACCAAGCACAGGCGATCGACATGCGGATTGATCGAACACAAACCGTTGGACAGAATTTCCGGCAACATCGGAATCACGCGACCCGGGAAATACACCGAGGTGCTGCGCAAAAAGGCTTCATGATCCAGCGGGCTGCCTACGGTGACGTAATGCGACACATCAGCAATCGCCACCAGCAAACGCCAACCCTTGGCGGTCGGTTCGCAATATACGGCATCGTCGAAATCGCGCGCATCTTCGCCGTCAATCGTGACCAGCGGTAACTGACGCAAGTCCACACGACCAAGCTTGTCGCGCTCGCTGACTTCTTCGCTCAAGCCGGCAATTTGCTCCTGCACATCGTCCGGCCAGGCGTTACGCAGGTTATGCGTGTGAATGGAAACATCAATTTCCATGCCCGGTGCCATGTGATCGCCGATGACTTCAACAATTTGTCCAACAGGCTTGTTGCGTGAGGTCGGCTGCTCAACCAGTGCCACGCGCACAATTTGCCCGTCTTTGGCATCACCCAGTTTGTCCAGTGGAATGAGCACATCCTGCGTGAGACGCTTGTTGTCTGGCGTGACGAAGGCAATGCCCGACTCCAGCACCAAACGCCCGACGACCTGGGCGTTGGCACGCTCAATCACCTCGACTAAAGCGCCTTCACGGCGACCGCGATGATCGACGTTAATGACCTGCACGACAGCACGGTCGCCATGCAGCAAGGCGCGCATTTGACGCGCGGCAAGAAATAAATCGTCGCCCCCTTCATCCGGCACCAAAAAGCCGAAACCATCCTTGTGACCAATGACGCGACCGCGCACCAACTCGCCCTTGACCAGCGGGATATAGCCGCCTTTGCGGTTGCGAATCAGCTGCCCGTCGCGCTCCATGGCACGCAGGCGGCGACGCAGCGCTTCGATGCGATCATCTTCGTCATAACCCAAATCGAGCAACAGACGCTCGAAGGTCATCGGCGCCGTGTGTTCCTTGATTTTCTCAAGAATCAGCTCACGGCTGGCAATCGGATTGTCGTATTTTTCCGCTTCGCGCTCGGCGTGTGGATCGCGTGGTTCAGTCATGTAGACATGCACTCAAGATGAAAATAATAAATAAAAAACATCATGCCTCAACCGGGTGACGCAAGATGATGGTTTCTTCACGATCAGGCCCCGTGGAAATAATATCCACCGGCACGCCGCAAACTGCCTCAATGCGCTGAATGTAGGCGCGTGCGTTTTCCGGCAAATCCTCTAAACGCTTCACACCTACCGTGGACTGTGACCAGCCCGGCATGGATTCGTACACAGGCTCGATGTTAGCAAAACCATCCGCACCAATGGGCGGTGCTTGGGTAATCTGCCCGTCCACCTTGTAGCCGACGCAGAGTTGCAAGGACTCAAGGCCATCCAACACGTCGAGCTTGGTCAGGCACAAGCCGCTGATGCTATTGATTTGCACAGCGCGACGCAAAGCCACGGCATCAAACCAGCCACAGCGACGTTGCCGCCCGGTTGTTGCGCCAAACTCGTGCCCCTTAGTGCCCAGATGCTTGCCCACCGGGTCGCCCAAATCTTGCGCCGCGTTGTACTCCAACTCGGTGGGGAAGGGGCCTGCGCCCACGCGGGTCGTGTAGGCTTTCGTAATACCCAGCACATAATCCAAGCCCAAGGGGCCTACGCCCGTGCCAGTGGACGCGCCGCCTGCGGTGGTGTTGGATGATGTCACAAACGGATACGTGCCGTGATCAATGTCCAGCAAGGTGCCTTGCGCACCTTCAAACAGGATATTTTTGCCATCCGCGCGCAGTTGGTGCAGGTATTCAGTCACGTCGCACATCATCGGCAACAGCACTTCGGCATAGTCCATGCAGTCATCCAGCACCTGCTGGAAATCAACCGTACCGACGTGAAAGTAATTTTTTAGCACAAAGTTATGGTAATCCAACACCGCACCGAGCTTTTCGGCAAAACGTTCACGGTGCTGCAAATCAATCAAACGCAGCGCACGGCGCGCCACCTTATCCTCATAAGCCGGACCAATGCCGCGCCCTGTGGTGCCAATCGCCCCGCGCCCCGCCGAGCGTTCACGCGCTTGGTCTATGGCCACGTGGTAGGGAAGAATCAGCGGGCAGGCTGCCGACAACTTCAAACGTTCGCGCACGGGTACACCGCGCGCTTCAAGCTGGGTCATTTCCTTGAACAAAGCATCCGGTGCCAGCACCACGCCATTACCGATGACGCACTGCACGCCTTCGCGCAAAATACCGGAGGGAATCAGGTGCAATACCGTTTTTTCACCATTGACCCACAGCGTGTGTCCCGCATTATGGCCACCCTGAAAGCGCACCACGGCCGCGACATCTTCCGTCAGCAGATCAACAATCTTGCCCTTACCTTCATCGCCCCACTGGGAGCCTAAAACCACAATATTTTTGGCCATCAAGGTCAAATCTCACATATTTTCCAAAAATCGTTGCTGTGCGTCATATCTGGTTCAATACGATGCGTGCAGCCTATCACCTGCGCGCAATCACCCAGACTTTCGTCCTGTTGATTGTCAGCCGGTAGCGCCTGAATAACCTGACAACCTTGCGCCCGCAGAGATCGCATCAAGGCAAGCAACTCCGCATAACCCGGCTCATCGCAATCCAGCACCGGCGCAAGGTAAACCGATTGTGCAGGCGATGTTTCAGAAGCAACATCCACACACATCAAATCAATCAAAGCGCGCACATCGGCTGAAAAGCCGGTCGCCGGGCGTGCGCGCCCAAACGCTTCACCGATGCCATCATAACGCCCGCCACGCGCAATCGCCTGACGATGCCCCGGCACATAGGCCGCGAACACCATGCCGGTGTGGTAGTGATAACCTCGCAACTCGGCAAGATCAACGTGTAGTTTAACGCCTGAGCCACTTGCTAGGACTAGGCGCGCCAGTTCGGTCAGATTATCCAAGGCCAAGGTGACGGCCTCACCCGCATCAGCCAGCTCCGCGCGTGCGCGCGCCAAGGTCTCCAACCCTTCACCATGCAGCTCAGGCAAGGCGTGCAACATGACGGCAAGACTTGGTGTGAGTTCACGCGCCGCGAGGAAGGCTTCAATCTCTGGCATGGCTTTGCGTTGCAATAAGTCAAAAAACTCCGCCTCATCGTCAGGTTCAAACTGCGCTAGCTCCATCAGGGCGCGGAAAATACCCACATGCCCCAAATCCAGCCACACCTCATTAATACCGACGACGGCCAGAGTTTCCAGCAGCAGGCTTAGAATTTCACGATCACTTTCGATACCGGCGTGACCAAACAACTCGGCTCCCACCTGCATCGGCGCACGCGAACCAGCAAAACCGCCGGGCACGGCGTGCAATACAGTACCCAAATAACACAAACGGGTTGGCTCGGCGCGCCCAAGACTGTGTGCATCAATCCGCGCCATCTGCGGTGTCATGTCCGCGCGAATCCCCATCAAACGCCCGGTAAGCTGGTCAATCACCTTGAGTGTAGACAAATCCAGATCATCGCCCGGATGAATCAGCAAAGACTCAACATACTCAACCATCGGCGGCACGACCAGGCCATAACCCCATGCGCGAAACAAATCGAGCACACGCCGCCGCAAACTCTCGGTCGCCCAAGCCGCATCAGGTAACAACTCGTCGATACCCGCAGGCAACAACCACCTATTTTCTTGATTCATTTTTAAAACTCATTTTAGTCACAGAGCTCACAGAGCCCACAGAGGTAAAGTGGCTAGATTGATAATGCGACCCGGTACTTTTATCGCGGACTAAAACGCTCGTTGAATACCTGAACGAAAGCTTCACCTCTGTGAGCTCTGTGGCTTGCATTATGGTTTTCACACCGCCACACCTAGCTACGAATCAAACTGAGCGACACCAAGCCCACAATAATTACTGCCAAACCGATCATGCGAATTACACGATCCGGCAAGGCCGATAATTGCTCGGCTGATTGGCGATAAAAACGTGGACTAATAAAAGGTAACAAGCCTTCAATCACCAGCACCAAGGCCGGCGCCGTCCACAAGTCATTCAGGTTATCCATCAAGGCTTTTTAGACACTATTGCATCTGGGCTATTGAAATAACGGAAGAAATCACTATCTGGCTGCAACACCAACACATTCGATT
>DYLI01000020.1:9831-18288 GCA_020722165.1 Halothiobacillus neapolitanus
CTATTGAAATAACGGAAGAAATCACTATCTGGCTGCAACACCAACACATTCGATTTATCCGCAAACGCCTTGGAATAGGCTTGTAAGCTACGGTAAAAGTCGAAAAAGGCCGGATCCTGACTAAAAGCTGCGGTATAGGTTGCTGCTGCTTTGGCGTCACCCTGACCACGAATCACCTGCGATTCGGCATAAGCCTGAGCCAGAATTTCCTCACGCTGACGATCCGCGTCTGCCGTAACTCGACGCGCCTGCTCTTCACCACGCGAACGGAAACCACGCGCCACGGTAGCACGTTCCTTTTCCATGCGGCGATACACCGACTCGCTGACTTCAGGTGGCAAATCAATGCGCAAAATACGCACAGCCACAACTTCAATACCTAGTTTCGTGGCCTCCACATTAGCCGCCTGGCGAGTGCGCTCGGTAATTTCACCACGCGCACCCGACACGGCTTCGGTCACCGTCATGGCACTAAACTGGTTTTTCATACCGTCACGCACAATCTGGGTCAAACGCAGGGCTGCCATACGATCATCGCCACGTGTGGAACGGTAGAATGTCGCCACATCACTAATGCGCCACTGGATGAAGGCATCGACGATCACGTTTTTCTTTTCGCTGGTCAGATAACGCTCAGGCGGCGCATTCAAGGCCTGCAAACGCCCATCAAAGCGCTTCACATTGGTCAAGAATGGCAACTTGAAGTGCAAACCTGGTGTGAAATCAGTTTTAACAATTTCACCCAAACGAAACAAAACCACGCGGTCGTATTCGTTGACAGTAAACAACGCTGACGAAAAAATGAAGAAAATCAACGCCAAAACCGGCATGAAATAGTTTTTCAGAGAATTCATGGAGCCGTCCTCGAACGCAGATCAGTCTGAGCACGCGCCGCAGGTGCGGCGGGAGCTACGGGAGTCGTCGGTTTCAGTGCATCGGATGCCTGCGTCGCTGCGCTCGTGTCCTGGACGTTTTGCAACATTTTATCCAAGGGCAAAAGCACCACATTACTGTTACCCGAACCCGCCGCACCCTGCGTATCCATCAGCACCTTGCTGCTCTTGGACATCACGCTTTCCAAGGTTTCAAGATACATGCGCTGACGGTTGATTTCGGGTGATTTTTTCACCTCAGCCAACAAATCCAGGAAGCGTTGTGACTCACCTTGCGCCGCGTTTTCAACCCGCGCACGATAACCACGCGCATCTTCCACGACCTGCGCAGCCTGCCCCTTGGCGACCGGCAAAATGCCTGCACGATAGGCATCGGCTTCGTTAATCAGGCGCTGTTCATCTTCACGCGCCTTGATCGCATCCGCAAACGCTGGCTGCACGGATTCCGGCGGCTGTGCATCCTGCATATTCACCGTTTGCACTTCCATGCCGGTGCGAAAGACGGGTTCGCTATTGTCGAGCATCTCTTGCAGCAGGGTTTTCACCATGGTCACAACTTCGGCACGTCCATCGGTCAATACAAACGTCATGGTGTTTTTACCCACCACACTGCGTACCGCGCTTTCAAACGAAGCCTGCATCACGCCGTCTGGATCGCGGGTATTGAACACATACTCACGCGGGTCTTTCACGTTGTACTGCACCGCCATTTCGATCTCGACGATGTTTTCATCGGCGGTCAGCATCTGCATTTTCATCTGCTTGCTGCGGAACTGGTCTACATCGACGGTCTGCACCTGCTGAATCGGCACGGGCAAATGCCAATGCGGTCCAGGCGTTGCCGTGGTCACGTACTTGCCGAACTGTGTCACCACGGCGCGCTGGCCGTCGTTCACAATGTAAATGCCCGAAGCCAGCCACAAGGCCAAGCCCGCACCGGCAATCAAGCCGAGCGTTGTGGCGCTAGGCATTCCGTTGCCACCATCGCCAGCCGAATTATTGCTCGAATTGCCGCCTTGGCCTCCGAGCTTATTACTTAAATCTTTCAACCACTGGTCAATTTTTGGCGGAGTTCCTCCACCGTTACGCGGAGTTCTCCACGGGTCTTGACCGCCACCGCCAGGCTCATTCCACGCCATTAAATCGTCCTCATTTGTGTCTTAATCAGAGACATCGTAAATAAAACTTATCGGATTCTAGCAGTCTGTCGAACTGGAGGCGAACTACCCACCAAGGCCGTGCAAGTCCGACGCACAACAAAAAAACCAACACGACGTTGTAAAAATATCAGCCTCGTTCCAGTATATCTTTCAACATCGGTTCATGTGCCAACAACTGATTCCAGCGCACCAGAGAAAGGCGAATCGCCAGATGATAGCGCCCGTCATCGTCCATGCTCTCGCTGAGAATCGCACCCTCGGCATACAGTTTGGCGCGCAAACGTGCTTCGGCGGGTTCAAGTTGCAACGTGCATTCAAACGTTTCCTCGGCCAAACACTCACTAATCGCCTGAAATAACAGATCGATCCCCAAGCCTTTTGCCGCTGAAATCCACACCCGGCGCGGACGACCATTCTCGTCGTAATCAATCCCCGGCGGGCGATACATCAGATCAATCTTGTTCATGACCTCAAGGCGCGGTACTTCGTGTGCATTGATTTGTTCGAGCACATGCTCGACTTCATGCACACGTTCGTCGCGCCCCTCGCTTTGCGCGTCAATCACATGCAGCAACAGCGTCGCTTCGCGGGTTTCTTCCAGGGTCGAACGAAACGCTGCCACTAATTCATGCGGCAAATCAGCGATAAAACCCACCGTATCCGCCAACACCATCGCCCCGCCTTGCGGAATCTCGACTCGGCGTAGCGTGGCATCCAGCGTGGCAAACAACTGATCGGCCACATACACCCCCGCCTCGGTCAGGCGGTTAAACAAGGTGGACTTGCCAGCGTTGGTGTAGCCAACCAGCGCCACGGTGGGTAAATCAGCACGTTGCCGCCCCTTGCGGCCTTCCTGACGCTGCGAGCGCACTTTCTCCAAGCGACGCTTGAGCTGGGCAATGCGCAAGGCCACCAAACGGCGGTCGGTCTCAAGCTGGGTTTCACCCGGTCCACGCATACCAATGCCGCCACCGCCTTGACGCTCCAAGTGTGTCCAGCCGCGCACCAAGCGTGTGGAAAGATGCTGCAACTGCGCCAGTTCGACCTGTAATTTGCCCTCATGCGAACGCGCGCGCTGGGCAAAAATATCCAAGATAAGCCCCGCCCGATCCAGCACACGGCAACTCAGCATCTTCTCAAGATTGCGCTCCTGACTTGGCGACAAATCGTGATTCACGATCACCAAGCCAGCTTTGGACGCTTCGACCTCGCGCAAAATTTCCTCGACTTTGCCGCTGCCGATCAGGGTGCGCGCATCAAACTGCGTGCGCGTCACCACCATCACGACTTCGATCAACGCCCCAGCCGAACGCGCCAACTCGACAAATTCATCCACCGCCTCAGACGATTCATCCTTACGTGAGCGCACATGCACCAGAACAGCGCGATCACCGTCCGAGGTGTGCGCAGCAACGCTTAGAAAGCCATCTTTGGATTCATTTTTACGAAAAACGCGACTCGGCTCATCGTCAATAACGACCGCCGGCTCGAACAAAACTTCACTCAAGCGTCACGTCCATAGTCCGCATGATCTGCGCCTTCATCATGATCACCCGTGTCCATTTGCACCGGACGAGCAGGCACAATGGTTGAAATTGCATGCTTGTAAACCATCTGACTTACCGTGTTTTTCAGCAAAATTACATAATTATCAAAGGATTCAACCTGACCCTGCAATTTAATGCCGTTCACCAGATAAATTGACACGGGCACGCGGTCGCGGCGCAAGATATTCAAAAAAGGCTCTTGTAAATTTTGGCCTCTGGTCATGGTTATTATCCTATTCATAAGTGGCGTGAATGTTATCACAAGCTAAAGTTTGCGCCGTTTAACCATGCTTCCACGGCGGACACCAAGCGTGAAACACCGTCAGTCTGGTCGAGTGAAGTCGTGATGTCACACACATCGCATTCGCTGCGCAACCAAGTCATCTGTCGCTTGGCCAATCCGCGTGTAGCGGTCACTGCCAACTCAACCATTTCCTCGTACATATGGGCACCATCCAGAAATTCCCAGACCTGGCGATACCCCACCGCACGCATCGACGGCAAGACAAGGTGCAAATCGCCGCGTGCGCGCAAGCCTATCACTTCATTAATCAGGCCATCGCGCAGCATTAGCTCAAAACGTTCGGCAATCCGGCGGCGCACAAGTTCACGTTCAGGCAAAATCGCCAGCTTCAAAACACGCCCTACATCCGGCGCGGCCTGCTCACGCCCGCGTGCCTGCAAGGTCGAAAGCGGCACCCCAGTCTGTCGCCAAACCTCCAAGGCACGCCCTACGCGCTGCGGATCATTCGGATGAAGGCGCGCCGCAATCAGCGGATCAACCTCGGCCAGTTTGGCGTGCATCGCCGCCCAACCTAACTGCGCCGCCTCGGCCAAAACCGCTTCCCTGATCGTCGGATCAGTCACGGGCAATTCCGCCAAGCCATCCTGCAGAGCACGGAAATACAACATTGTCCCGCCCACCAGCAACGGAATCTTGCCGCGCGCATGAATATCACGCATCGCAGCTAAGGCTTCCGCACGAAAACGCGCTGCCGAATAGGCTTCAAGCGGGTCGATAATGTCCACCAAATGATGCGGGAATTCGCGCAAGGTCACCGCATCCGGCTTAGCGGTACCAATATCCATGCCGCGATACACCAGCGCCGAATCGACGCTAATCAACTCCACCGGCAAATGCCGCGCCAACTCCAGCGCCAGCCCTGTTTTTCCCGAAGCCGTCGGCCCCATTAGCCAGATGGATTGCAACGCCGCGTCTAAACTATTCATCCAGCCTCCGCACCACCTTCAATGCGCACGCATAGCCAGCGGCTGGATTTTGTCCAGTTCAAAGGATAAGCGCTCTTTGGCGAATTCGGTGTCGTACTTGGCCTGAAGCTTGAGCCACCAACCATCACTCAGCCCAAAAAAACGACACAACCGCAGGTCGGTATCCGCTGAAATGGCGCGTTTTCCAAGCACAATTTCATTGATGCGACGCGGTGGAACCGCAATGGCCTTGGCCAGCGCATATTGCGACAAACCCGCAGGATTAAGGAATTCTTCCAGCAGCATTTCGCCGGGGGATACTGGGGGTATTTCACGTTTCATTGTTTTAACCTCTACTCAAGCTCAATGACCCAAGCTCAATGATAATCCACGATTTCAACATCAAAAGCCGCACCATCTTCGAAACGGAAACACACCCGCCATTGAGCATTGATGCGCACGCTCCACTGCCCCGCACGGTCGCCGCCCAAGGCTTCTAGCCTGTTGCCCGGCGGTGCGCGCATATCTTCAATAACTTCAGCAAGATCAAGCTGTTCAAGCTTGCGTAACGCCGCCCGTTCAATCTGCACGAAACGCGCAACACGCCGCCCTTGGTACAGCGCATATGTGTTCTTGCATTTGAAACTTTTAATCATGATTCGATAATAACGCAATACGTTAATACCGCAATATCACTGCCCACGCATAAACATTTTATCCAGCTGCGCCATGCTCAGTCGCGTCCAGGTTGGGCGACCATGGTTGCATTGATCGGCGCGCGGTGTGGCTTCCATATCGCGCAGCAAGGCGTTCATTTCACTCATACTCAACCGCCGCCCGGCGCGCACCGAGCCGTGGCAGGCCATACTGGATAACACTGCGTTGAAGGCTTCTTCGATATGGCGCGAATGCCCATGCTGCGCCAATTCCTCCAGCGTGTCGCTCACTAGACGGCTGATATTCGACTGCGCCAGCAAGGTGGGCACTTCGCGCACCACCCAAGTGCCGGGGCCAAGTTGATCGAGTACCAAACCAAGCTGGCTCAAGGTTTCGCTGTGTTCGTGTGCCGCATCCGCATGGCGCGCTTCGAGTTCAAGCGTCATCGGCACCAGCAAGGGCTGGCGGCGGATGCCGTCATGTTCCAAAGCCTGTTTGAAACGCTCGTAGGTCATGCGTTCGGCGGCGGCGTGCATGTCCACAATAATCAGCCCGTCGGCATTTTCCGCCAAAATGTACACGCCGTGGAGTTGCGCAATAGCAAAGCCCAAAGGCGGAATCTCGGCGGCATGATCTGCGTTTTCCGGCGCATTCGAGCCAGGTTGAGCAAGCGCCTGATAACTCGCCAGCGTTTCTTGCACTTGGGATGCACCCACGGGCAAAGACAGCCGGGTTTGATAGCTGTGTTGTGGCGGCAATGCGGCGTTTTGTGATCGTAGATCGACAGACTCCGGCAATGCCTGCGCACTATCACGCGCCCCCGCACGCTGATCCGCCATGACATGATGCAAAGTCGAAAACAAAAAATCATGCACGCGACGCGCTTCTCGAAAGCGCACTTCCAGCTTGGCCGGATGCACATTCACATCCACGCTTTCCGCATCAAGTGCCAAATGCAGCACATACGACGGCTGGCGCGCGCCGTGCAAGACATCCGCATAGGCTTGGCGCACGGCATGAATCAACACCTTGTCACGCACCGCACGGCCATTGACGAAGAAATATTGCGTATCCGAGCGCTCGCGGGCCAAGGTCGGCGGCTGCAACCAGCCCCACAAATGCAGGCCGTCGCGCTCGTGCTCAAAAAACAGGGCGTTATCGGCAAAGCCCGCACCACTCAAGGCACGCAAGCGTTGCTTGGCATCGGCGGATTCCTCGGTGCGCCACTGATTTTTTCCCGCCACATTCAAGCTAAAACCGACATCCGGGCGCGCCAAAGCCATGCGGCGCAATACTTCATCCAGATGATGCAGCTCGGTGCGCTCGGCGCGCAAAAACTTGCGCCGTGCGGGGACGTTGAAAAACAAATCGCGCACTTCAATCGTCGTGCCTTGCGGGTGCGCGGCGGGGGCAATTTCGGCCTGTTGCGGATTGCCGGGGCTATGGATGCGCCAAGCATGTGCTGCGCCGCTGGCCTGCGAGGTCAAACTAAAATCCGCCACCGAAGCGATACTCGCCAAGGCTTCGCCGCGAAAGCCAAAACTACCCACGCGCAATAAATCGTCCAGAGACTGAATTTTGCTGGTCGCATGACTGGCAATCGCCAGAGGCAATTCGTCTTTGGGAATGCCCTTGCCGTTATCGCGCACACGCAGCAGCCGAACCCCGGCATCCTCAATATCCACATCAATGCGCGTAGCGCCCGCATCGAGACTGTTCTCAACCAGCTCTTTCAGCACGCTGGATGGGCGCTCAACCACCTCGCCAGCGGCGATTTGGTTAATAAGTTGCGGGGGAAGGACTTGAATAGCGGCCATGCGAGCGTGCTGGAGATGAATCAGGCGTGCAGAATGTGGCAAGCGCGCACTTGATTCAAGCGCTTGCGCTGCGAAATGGCAAGGTGAACCGATTTTAACAGTCTGCGGCAATGCCCATTCCAACACCAAGCTATCCACGGCTCACTTTATTAGTGACATACGCAAAAGTGTTTCAGCAAGACAAACAGCCGTAGACAGCACACTTGGCACGGCGAGGCGCTTTAACGCCGCTGGGGCGGTTTTGCGTTAGTCCTGTTTATGTTGAACATTACGCTGCTAAACTGCCCCAAAAACACCCCATGAGGCAGTCATGCACCCCGACGATATTTCAGTACTTAACCAAGAACTTGGCTTTGACACCCTCGCCATCCGCACCGGCCACCACCGCACGGCGGAAGGCGAACATAGCGAGCCGATTTTCCCCACCTCCAGCTTTGTCTTTGCCAACGCGGCGGAAGCCGCAGCGCGTTTTTCGGGCGCAACGCCCGGCAATATCTACGCCCGCTTCACCAACCCCACCACGCGCATTTTTGAAGAGCGCCTGGCCGCGCTGGAAGGTGCAGAAGACTGCGCCGCCACCTCGTCCGGCATGGCCGCCATCCTCAGCCTTGGCCTCGCGCTGCTCAAGGCGGGCGATCACGTCATCGTCTCCAAGCAGGTGTTCGGCACCACCACCGTGCTGTGGAACAAATACTTCGCCAAATTCGGTATCGAAGTCAGCCATGTCGATCTGACCGACCTTGACGGCTGGCGCGCCGCGTTGCAACCCAACACCCGCCTGCTGTTCCTCGAAACCCCGTCCAACCCGCTGACCGAAATCGTCGATATCCGCGCCTTGGCCGACATCGCGCATGAGGCAGGCGCGCTGCTGGCCGTGGACAACTGCTTCTGCACCCCGGCGCTGCAACGCCCGCTGGAACTTGGCGCGGATGTCGTCACTCACTCCGCCACCAAATTCCTCGACGGACAGGGCAGGGCGATAGGCGGCGCGGTCTGCGGGCCGAAAGCCATCACCGATGAAATCGTCGGCGTGCTGCGCACCGCCGGGCCGACCATGGCGCCATTCAACGCCTGGATTTTTCTCAAAGGACTGGAAACCCTCAACCTGCGCATGAAAGCCCACAGCGCCAACGCGCAACGCCTGGCCGAATGGCTGGCCGCCCACCCGCGCGTG
>DYLI01000021.1:0-3262 GCA_020722165.1 Halothiobacillus neapolitanus
TCGGACAGTGCATTCACCACCGAAACCCCGACGCCATGCAGCCCACCCGAAAAGCCATAGGCTTTTTCGGAGAATTTACCGCCGGAATGCAGCCGGGTCAGAATCACTTCAACTCCAGACACGCCCTCCTCTGGGTGCATATCCACCGGCATGCCGCGCCCATCGTCCAATACCGACACCGAGCCATCCGCGTGTAGCGTGACTTCGATGCGCGTGGCGTGACCCGACAGGGCTTCGTCCACGCTGTTGTCGATCACTTCCTGCGCCAGATGATTCGGGCGCGTGGTGTCGGTATACATGCCGGGGCGTTTGCGCACTGGGTCAAGCCCGGTCAGGACTTCAATCGCAGCGGCGTTGTAGGTTGTGGAGCTCATGAATTAAATCCTTTTTAGCCACAAAGAACACAGAGGTTTGGAGAAGTGAGGCCGAATAGTATTGGAAAACGCTACCAGCCCAGAAAGACTTAACGCCTCCAACCGACGACAATCACCTTTCATAGTCTCTGTGTCCTCTGTGGCTATACAAGGCTGTTAAGCGCCCTCGCCCAGCAATGCCTTCGTCGACAAGCTGATTTTGCCCTGCTTCACTTCCATGACCTTGACATCAATCACTTGGCCTTCTTCAAGGAAATCACTGACATTTTCCACACGTTCACTCGATATTTGTGAAATATGCAGCAAGCCATCCTTGCCCGGCATGACATTCACAAACGCGCCAAATTCCACGATTTTCACAACCTTGCCGGCGTACACCTTGCCGACTTCCACATCTGCCGTAATCTGTTCAATGCGGCGGCGAGCTTCATCGCCCGCCTCTTGTGAAGTCGCCGCAATCGTAATTGTGCCATCTTCATTATTGATGTCGATACTCGTACCGGTGTCTTTGGTAATCGCCTGAATGGTCGCACCGCCTTTGCCGATGACTTCACGGATTTTGTCAGTAGGGATTTTGAACACGGTGTAACGTGGTGCATTGGCCGACAATTTCTCACGCGGCGCGCTTAAAGCCGCGTTCATAATCCCCAAAATATGCAAACGCCCGGCTTTGGCTTGGTTGAGCGCAATGTCCATGATTTCACGGGTAATCCCCTTAATCTTCATGTCCATTTGTAGCGCCGTCACCCCGTTTTCGGTGCCCGCCACTTTGAAATCCATATCGCCCAAGTGATCTTCATCACCCAAAATATCCGACAACACGGCGAATTGATCGCCCTGCTTAATCAAGCCCATGGCAATGCCAGCCACCTGAGATTTGAGCGGTACGCCGGCATCCAGCATGGCCAAGGATGAGCCGCACACCGTCGCCATCGAACTTGAACCATTGGACTCGGTAATTTCCGACACCACGCGCATCACATACGGGAACTTGTCCATGCCCGGCAACACGGCACTCACGCCGCGTCGTGCCAAATTCCCATGACCAATTTCACGCCGCTTGGGCGCACCAAAACGCCCAGTTTCGCCGACGCAATACGGAGGAAAATTGTAGTGCAGCATGAACGGGTCTTTGCGCTCACCTTCAATCGCATCAATCAATTGCGCATCACGCGCCGTGCCCAAGGTAGCGACCACCAAAGCTTGCGTTTCGCCCCGGGTAAACAGCGCCGAACCATGCACACGCGGCAGGATTCCGGTTTTGACCGTAATCGGGCGAATGCTTTTGACATCACGCCCATCAATGCGCGCTTCACCTTGCAAAATGCGGCTGCGCACGATGTCGGATTCAAGATCAAACAGCATGCTTTCAACGGTGTGCTTGTCGCTACGAAGGGCATCGCCCGTGCAAAAATGCGCAACCGCCGCCGCGCGAATCTCGCTCACGCGTGCGTAGCGTTCCTGCTTGGCGGTAATGCGATAAGCATCAGCAAAATCATTGCGTACCAGCAAATCAATGTCCGCACGCAACGCGGCATCCGAGACGGGCGCGTGCCAATCCCAAGGCTCGGCTCCCGCGTCCTGCGCCAATTCATGAATGGCCTTAATAGCGACTTGAAGTTGTTCATGACCAAACATCACGGCGCCCAGCATGATGTCTTCGGCTAATTCCTTTGCTTCGGATTCGACCATCAACACCGCGTCTTCCGTTCCGGCCACCACCAAATCCAGTTGGGAGGTTTTTAATTCCGCACGCCCGGGGTTAAGGACGTAATTGCCATCAATGTAACCCACGCGCACGCCTGCCAGGGGGCCATGAAACGGAATGCCAGCTACTGCCAAGGCCGCTGAAGCACCCAGCATGGCGGGTATATCAGCATTCATGTCCGGGTCATTGGCATGCACCACGGCGATAATCTGCATTTCGTTATAAAAACCTTCCGGAAACAGTGGACGCATGGGGCGATCCATCAAGCGCGCTGCAAGAATTTCATGCTCCGCCGCTTGGCCTTCGCGTTTTTTGAAGCCGCCAGGAATGCGCCCCGTGGCGTAATAGCGCTCTTGATATTCAATGGTTAGTGGCAAGAAATTCTGCCCCACTTCGGCATCCTTGCGAGCCACCACCGTGACCAGCACAACCGTCTCGCCCATGCGCACCAATACAGCACCGCTGGCCTGGCGCGCAATTTCGCCGGTCTCCAAAGTGACGCTATGACTGCCGTATTGAAAGGTTTTGGTGGTGGGTTTAATCACGATAAGAATCCTGAAATGGGTCAAAAATGATACGGGGTTGGCTTGGCCATGAATTGAAAGTGTCTTCAACGCATAGTCAAGAACCTGTTCAAAGTCTTGCTTAACGGTGTGTAGCGGCATGTCAATCGACATAAAAACTCATGTAACCCGGATGACAATCCGGGGCAAGCGTCAAAATCGGCTCGACCACCCCCGGATTCTGCTGCGCTTCATCCGGGCTATGCTGCATCAGTTAATCAAGACTTTGAACAGACTCTAAGACAACAAAGGCGTTGGGTAGCCCACCCAACGCCTTACGCTATCTAAATACGAGCACGCGAAGAATTATTTACGCAGACCCAACTTGGCAATCAGTGCGCGGTAACGCTCAACATCGGTACGCTTGAGGTAATCCAACAGCTTGCGGCGCTGGTTAACCAGATGAATCAAGCCACGGCGTGAGTGATTATCCTTCTTATGCACAGCAAAGTGCTCAGTCAGGTACTGGATACGCGCAGTAATCAGGGCAACTTGAACTTCGCAAGAGCCTGAATCATTTTCGCCACGGCCAAATTCGGCCACAATTTTTGCTTTGTCTTCTACAGTCATGGTCATGTTTTTTTCTCCAGGGTGAGGTTAATAAAAAAGCCCAAATC
>DYLI01000021.1:3362-18181 GCA_020722165.1 Halothiobacillus neapolitanus
ACAGTCATGGTCATGTTTTTTTCTCCAGGGTGAGGTTAATAAAAAAGCCCAAATCACAGACTGACCATCCGTAACCGGGTTAAAAAAACACCGCTTTATGGCGAGCACTACAAAGGCGCACACCAAATACTGCGCCTACAATGGCGCAAGCAAACGTCGCGGTGCCACTCGCCCGTCATCCAGGACTTCCCCCATACCCAGGAAGAGGTCGTCCGCCCCGTAAATTTTGAGCCAGCCCGCTGTTGGGGCGTGCGCTACAAACACGGGGTTGCCGTGGCGAATGTAATACGTGCTGTCGGCATCCAACTTAATCGCTGGATAGTCCGGCAACGCGGAATCGGTCGGCAGGATAACACGATCAAGCGTCTCCTGCCCTTGTTCAGCCAAGCTTTGCAAGTCTGCAAGCGTGTACATCAATGGCTTTTCGAGATAAGGCCCAAGGCCGGTGCGGCGCAATGCAATCACATGCGCCCCACAACCAAGTACTGCACCAATATCTTCAATCAAGCTGCGCACATACGTTCCCTTGCTGCAACGCATACTCAAACAGAGTTCGTCGCCAGCAAAACGATCGATAGTAATCCAGTCAAAACGCACTTTACGTGGTGCGCGCTCGACTTCAATACCCTTGCGTGCCAAATCGTATAAACGTTGGCCTTGGTGTTTGAGCGCGCTCACCATCGGCGGAATCTGTTCAATTTCACCTACAAAGCGCGCCACCACGGCTTCAATCTCGGCCTGCGTGAACGCAGGCACCGGGCGCTCTTCAATAACCACACCGTCCGCATCGCCACTGTCAGTACGTTGACCAAGGCACGCACATACGCTGTAGCTTTTGTCCGCATCCAGCAACAAGCCGGAAACACGGGTGGCTTTGCCAAAACAAATCGGCAATAAGCCAGTCGCCAATGGGTCAAGACTGCCCGTGTGTCCGGCTTTTTCGGCCTTGAACAAACGTTTCACCTGCTGCAAAGCGTAGTTGGAACTTACCCCCTGCGCTTTATCCAACAGCACGATGCCCTGTAACGGCCGCAGGTCTTTCTTGCGTGGTGCGCTCAAGCACGACCCTCGTCAGATTTGACCTCAGCTGGAGAATCAGTCTGCGAAGTTTCGTCCGTCGTGGTCTGCTCCTGCTCACCACGCAAAGCCTCGTCACGCTGTCGCGCCGCGTAAATCATTGCGCCCATTTTCAGGCCATGCTCAATCGACTCGTCATACACAAAATGCAGAATCGGCACCATGCGCAAACTCATCACATGACTTAATACACTGCGCAAACGCGGCGCGGCACCATTGAGCACTTCGTAAGCAATGGCATGTTGCTCAGGAATCAGTGTGGTGAAAAAAATCTTCGCCCGTGACAAATCCGAGGTCACACGCACGGCGGTCAATGTCACCATGCCGAGACGCGTATCACGCACCTCATCACGAATAATCTGCGCCATTTCGCGCTGAATCTGATCCGCCACGCGTTGGTGACGCGGTACATGCTGTGCCATGTTTATCTCCAAAAAATAGTTTTTAGCCACAGAGAACACAGAGTTCACAGAGGGTAGAAGCACGCCATATCGGCTATCTCAAGTCAGGCCACCAATAATCTCGGTGTTTTCTGTGTCCTCTGTGGCTAAAATTGCCCAATAATCAGGCTTACAAAGTACGCGCCACCTGCACACGCTCGTAGCACTCGATCTGGTCGCCCGGCTGCACATCGTTGTAGTTTTTCACCGCGATACCGCACTCAAAGCCATCTTTGACTTCCTGCACGTCGTCCTTGAAACGACGCAGCGATTCGAGTTCGCCGGTGTAAATCACCACGTTGTCGCGCAGGACGCGAATCGGATTGCCACGCTTGACCGAACCTTCGATCACACGACAGCCCGCCACTGCACCAAACTTCGGCGAACGGAACACGTCACGCACTTCAGCCGTACCGATAATACGCTCGTGCATTTCGGTGCCGAGCAAGCCGGTCATGGCCTGGCGCACATCATCGAGCATCTCGTAAATGATGCTGTAGTAACGAATTTCCAGACCATTACTATCCGCAACGCGACGCGCACCGCCATCAGCACGCACGTTAAAGCCAATCACCACCGCACCCGAAGCTACGGCAAGGTTGATGTCGGACTCGGTAATACCGCCCACACCACTTGCGACCACATTGACCTTGACATCTTCGGTAGAAAGCTTGGTCAGAGACTCACGAATGGCTTCCGCAGAACCCTGTACATCGGCCTTGACCAACACATTCAGCGTTGCCAAACCGTTAGCCTTCATCTGGTCAAACATATTTTCCAGCTTGGCCGCCTGCTGCGTCGCAAGCTTGCCTTCACGCGCCTTGGTCTGGCGATACATCGCCATATCACGCGCCTTGCGCTCCTCGTCCATGACCATAAAGTCATCGCCCGCGCGCGGCGTACCCGACAAGCCCAAAATCACCGCCGGAATCGACGGCCCTGCCGATTCAATCGGCTTGCCATTTTCATCCAGCAACGCACGCACGCGGCCATATTCAGTTCCTGCCAAAACAATATCACCCTTGCGCAGGGTTCCGCCGCGCACCAGCACGGTCGCCATGGCACCGCGCCCCTTGTCCAGGCTCGATTCAATCACCGTTCCACGTGCCGGGCCTTCAATCGCGGCCTTGAGTTCAAGGACTTCAGCCTGAATCAAAATCGCGTCCAGCAGGTCGTCCACGCCCTGCCCCGTTTTGGCCGAGATATTTACGAATTGAGTGTCGCCGCCCCATTCTTCGGGAATCACCGACAACTGCACCAGCTCATTGCGTACCCGATCCGGGTCAGCGTTTGGCTTGTCGATCTTGTTAACAGCAACCACCAAGGGCACTCCGGCAGCCTTGGCATGATTGATCGCTTCCTTAGTGGTTGGCATTACACCGTCATCTGCCGCCACCATCAAAATCACGATGTCCGTCAACTTAGCACCGCGAGCACGCATGGCCGAAAACGCCTCGTGACCTGGGGTATCGAGGAAAGTAATCACGCCCTTGGGTGTTTCGACATGATACGCACCGATATGCTGCGTAATGCCGCCTGCTTCACCGGAAGCTACCTTGGCGCGACGAATATAGTCCAGCAAAGACGTTTTACCGTGATCGACGTGACCCATCACCGTAATAATCGGCGCACGACTAACCAAGGCGCCCTCAGAAATGGAGGCCAGCAATTCATTTTCCACATCAGACTCAGACTGCGGCTTGGCAATATGCCCCAATTCCTCGACCACTAAAGTCGCAGTGTCTTGGTCAATGCTTTGGTTGATTGTCGCCATGACACCCATCGTAAACAGGGCTTTAACCACTTCAACCGCCTTGACCGCCATCTTATTGGCCAAATCCGCGACCGTAATGGTTTCGGGAATGGTCACTTCACGCACCACGGCGGCAGTCGGCATTTCAAATCCGTGCGGTTGCTGCTTGCCTTGCGGCTTGCCACGACGGCCACCACCACGATGTGCGCCTTCGTCGGCGCGCAGATAATCTACCTTGCGCCCACCTACACCAGCTTTACCCGCTGAGCCACGTGGCTTGTCATCCGCACCGGCACGACGGGGCGGAGCACCTGCCGGAGCGCGTCCCGGAGCCGCACCACCCGCAGGGGGACGACGCGCAGGCGCTGCACCGCTGGGCGCAGAACCTGCTGGACGGGGCGCACCACCGACTGGAGGACGGGCACCACCGGGTGCCGGAGGACGGCGTGTGTCTTGCCCCGCACCGCCCGAAGGTGAATGGGATCGGGGCGCAGGTCGTGCATCAGGACGGGTAGCCGAACGCGTATCCGCAGGACGAGTGTCGCGTGTTGCTTCCGACGGATGCCTAATTTCAGACTTGGCTTCAGACCTGACTTCAGGCTTGATTTCGATATTGGGCCTAGTTTCAACCGCTTTGGATGCGGGCGACTCTGCCTTGGGTGCAGGTGCTTCGACGTGCGCAGAGACTGCCTCGGTAGGTGCAGCCTGCTGAATTGACCCGGCGCTCACAGGTGCCGTTAAAGCATCAACAGTCGCCACTGGGGCGCTATCTTCCGCCTTGACTGGCGTTGCAGCCTGGAGTGCAGCCGCCTGCGCATGGCGACGCGCTTCTTCCTCGGCACTCAAGCGTGCAGCGAGTTGTTCACTTTGTGAGAGATGTTCTTTAGCGGGTTCATCCGTCGCCGCGCGCTGCACGTAAGTACGCTTTTTACGGTACTCGACATTCACCGTAGTGGATTTTCCCGGCGCACCGGCAGGAACCTTGAGCTCCTCCTGACTGCGGCGCTTGAGCGTGATGCGTTCAGGCTGCGCACCTGTGGAATCCTTGCCATGTGAGGTACGCAGAGCGGCAAGCAAACGTTGCTTGTCACCATCTGAAACCATGGAATCGGGGCCAGCCGCCTGAACACCGGCTTCACGCAGTTGTTCCAGCAGACGATCAACTGGGGTGTGTACCTGTTCGGCAAGTTGTTTAACGCTTTGGGACATACAGTTCTCCCGCTGATGTAGCGATGAGCAATAACAAAAATTTCGACCTAAATCGAACAATAAATCTGCAACGTGACGCGTTTTTTAGCGCCACGCTGCATGGAAGTGAGCGTTACTTAAACCAAGGCGCGCGCGCCTCCACAATCAAGCGACCGGCTGTGTCTTCATCCAACGCTGCCAACTCAGCCAACTCGTCGGTGGCCATTTCAGCCAAATCTTCGCTTGAATTCACACCGCCTGCACGCAGACGCGCTTCGATCTCCGGGGTCATGCTTGCAAGATCAGCTAGTAACAATTCGGGCTCAGTCTCTTCGCTTTCTTCGGACGCAATGGCATTGGTCAGCAAAGCGTTGCGCGCACGCTGACGCAACTCTTCAACCATGGATTCATCGAAACCGTCGATTTCAAGGAATTCGGCCACCGGCACGTAAGCGATTTCTTCCAGACTGGAGAAACCTTCATTCACTAGAACCTCAGCCATGTCCAAATCAATATCCAGCGCACTCACAAATACATTGGCAATGCGCGCACCTTCACTTTGACTCTTCGCATCTGCTTCGGTTTGTGTCATCACATTCAACTGCCAGCCGGTCAAATAGCTCGCAAGACGCACGTTCTGCCCGCCGCGACCAATCGCCTGTGCGAGTTTTTCCTCGGTGACCGCCACATCCATGGTGTGCGTATCTTCATCCACCACCACCGACACCACATCGGCGGGCGACATGGCGTTAATCACAAACTGCACTGGATTGTCATCAAACACCACAATATCAACCCGTTCGCCGGCCAACTCATTCGTCACCGACTGCACACGCGAACCGCGCATACCCACACACGCACCGACCGGGTCAAGACGGTGATCCATGGCCTTGACCGCAATTTTGGCGCGTGAACCCGGGTCGCGTGCCGCGCCCTTGATTTGAATCATGCCCTGGCCGACTTCGGGGATTTCCAGCTTGAACAATTCAATCAAAAACTCCGGCGCGGTGCGGCTGCCATAAAGCAAGGGACCACGCGGCTCCATGCGCACATCCTTGAGCCAGGCACGCATACGATCGCCGGGGCGCACGATTTCACGCGGAATCATGTCCTCACGTGCCACGAATACTTCGACGTTTTCGCCCATGTCCAGCAAGACATTGCCACGCTCAACGCGCTTGACAATACCCATCACCAAACTGCCCTTGCGCTCGATGTACTTATCAACAATTTGCTGACGCTCGGCCTCGCGCACTTTCTGCACAATGACTTGCTTGGCTGATTGAGCTGCGATACGACCGAATTCGACAGATTCGATTTCTTCTTCGACAAACTCGCCCGGCATGATATTTGGCTCATCCATGCGCGCCATTTCGACGATCATTTCGCGCTCTGGGTTTTCGCTGGTCTCGCCCTCAACCACCAACCAACGGCGGAAGGTTTGATAGCCGCCCGTGTTGCGGTCAATACTGACGCGCACATCAATATCACCACCGTGGCGCTTGCGTGCCGCCGAGGCCAGTGCCGCCTCAATGGCTTCAAAAATAACCGTTTTGGATACGCCTTTTTCATTCGAAACGGCATCAGCAACGTACAGGATTTCTTTGTTCATGGTCACTACAGCCTCAAAGGGGCTTCAAATCAGGTTCAAGGTGCGCTTTGTCGATATCGGCAAAAGGCAGGCGTAAAGTGGTCTCAGTGTCGGTGGCAAGCAGCACATCGCGCCCATCCACACCCTGTAACGTCCCGCTAAAGTTACGTTGCGGGCGCGCACCGGGTGCAGATGTCTGCTGCCCCATCAAGGGACGATGCAGACGAATACGTGCAAACTCACCGGCAAAACGAGCAAAGTCGCTCAGCTTGAATAAGGGGCGATCAAACCCAGGCGAGGACACTTCCAAGGTGTACTGACCTGGGATAGGGTCTTCAACATCCAGCAAGGCGCTAATGGCGCGGCTCATGCCAGCGCAATCATCCACAGTCACACCCAACAGCTCGCGGTCGATAAACACACGCACGACGGCATGAGAGCCGGAGTGAAACTCGACACCCACCAGCTCCAAGCCCATACCTTGAGCCACTGGCGTAAATAATGCGTTGAGATTAAACGGGTCGTGACGGGTCAGAACAGCGTCATCCTGCACGGCCAAAGGCGTGTGCAATGTGGTGTCCTGCGGATCAACTTGAGGGTTAGGCGTGTCCATCGACAATGCGTATTTTCCAGAAAAAACCAATAAAAAAGGCCCACAAGGGACCCGATTCAAACGTGACTAAAGCGTCACTTCATTGACGCAACCGACCCGAATCAAGTCCGCTGCCTATCAAGAGTGGCCGCATTCTACCGGCTTGGGTGCTGCAAGGTCAATGTATAAAAACATGATTTACGTCAAGTGCGCTTTGGGTTCACGTTAGCTTTCGCTCGCCATCTGAAAACGCCGCACGTAAATAATCCACCATCGACAAGAGGGTCAGAAATGCCGCGCCGTACAATAACACCAAGCCAATTTCATACGTTGGCAAGCCGAACAACGGCTGGTAATACAACAGGGCAAAAATTGCACCGATTTGCAGCGTGGTTTTGACTTTACCCAGACTAGACACCGCAACTTTGCTGCGCGTACCCACTTCGGCCATCCATTCGCGCAAGGCGGAAATGGCGATTTCACGTCCAATAATGATGATGGCCGGCAGCGCCAAGGCAAAACCACCGTGCTCAGAGACCAGCATCACCAAAGCTGCCGCGACCAGCAATTTGTCGGCCACGGGGTCAAGAAACGCCCCAAAGCGAGATTCTTGATTCAGCTTTCGAGCTAGATACCCATCCACAAAATCCGTCACCCCCGCCAGGGCAAAAATCAGCGCCGATAGTGGAAACGCCCATGGATAAGGCAAGTAAAACACGGCAATAAACAGTGGAATCAAGCCGATGCGTAACCAAGTCAAGACATTCGGTAAATTCAGGGTGGGCTTGTGAGACATATAGATAGGACTAGCCGTGAAAATGATCGTAAATCCTCTGCGCCAAGGCTGCACTAATACCTGGCACACTGCAAATATCCTCTACCCCGGCACGCTGCAAGGCTTGAATGCCGCCGAAGTTTTTGAGCAATTGTTGCCGTCGTTGGCTGCCAATGCCAGCAATACTTTCTAAGGATGAGGTTTCGCGGGTTTTGGCACGCCGTGCGCGATGACCGGTGATGGCGAAACGATGCGCTTCGTCGCGCACCTGCTGGATCAAATGAAAGCCCGGCGAATGCGGCGGAACATTCAAAACCCGCGTAGCATGGCCATGCTGCGCAGCCAGCAACAGAGTTTCATCCCCTGCCTTGCGCTCTACACCCTTGGCCACACCGACGATCATCACGCGCTCGCTCAAGCCAAGCGCCTGCAAAACATCCTGCGCCCGCGCCACCTGCCCTGCCCCGCCGTCGATTAACAATACATCCGGCAATGCAGCCTCATCTTCAACGGTCTTGGCAAAACGTCGTTCCAGGGCTTGCTGCATGGCGGCGTAATCATCCCCCGGCGTAATACCTTCAATGTTGTAGCGGCGATACGCTTCCTTGCGTGCTCCCTCCACACCAAAGACCACACAGGAGGCGACCGTAGACTCGCCCAAGGTATGACTAATATCGAAGCACTCAATGCGTTGCGGCGGCGCATCCAAAGACAATGCAGCCGCCAGTGCCTCCATGCGTGCCATTTGATTGCCGCGTGAAGCAAGGCGCTGCCCAAGCGCAAGTTCGGCATTGTGCCGCGCCATATCCACCCAGCGCGCGCGCTCGCCACGCGGAGCCGACTGAATGCGCACCGTATGACCGGATGCCGTGCCCAAGGCTTGCTCTAAAAGCTCGCGTTCATCGGGCGCATGACTGACTAAGAGTTCACGCGGCGTGTCGTGCTGCAAATACATTTGGCCAATAAAGGCGCTAAGAATTTCCCCTGCGCTACGCTCGTCGGTATTTTTCGGGAAATACGCACGCCCACCCAGATTGCGCCCATCGCGAATGGTCAAAACCTCGACACAGGCCACGCCGCCCGCTTGAGCGCAGGCCAGCACATCCACACTGCCGCCTTGGGTGCTGATGTATTGCTTTTCGCTCACGCCGCGCAACTGGCTGATTCGATCGCGCAAGATACCGGCCTCTTCAAAGGCCAATGTTTCCGCCGCGTGCTCCATGCGCGCCACCAAGGTATGAATCACCTGCTGACTACGCCCCTCAAGAAACGCCTGTGCATCTTTGACATCCTGCGCATAGTCGGCTTCGCTAATAAAACCCACACAGGGCGCCGTGCAACGCTTGATTTGATACTGCATACACGGGCGCGAGCGGTTTTGAAACTCATGATCGGCGCAATCGCGCAGGCGGAAAATCTTTTGCAAAAGATTAAGCGTTTCTTTAACTGCCAGACCACTCGGATAGGGCCCAAAATAACGCCCAAGTTGACGATGCGGACCACGGTGATATACCAAGCGCGGGTAGGCGTGGTGCGTACCAAGGAAAATTTCCGGGTAGCTTTTATCATCACGCATCAGCACGTTGTAACGCGGATGATGCTGTTTAATCAGATGATTTTCGAGCAGTAAGGCTTCAGTTTCGGTATGCGTGGCCGTGAGCTGAATGTCGGCAATATGACTGACCAACGCCTCCGTTTTTGGTGCAAGCCCACTGCTTCGGAAATAGCTCGCCAAACGCTTTTTTAAGTCTTTGGCTTTACCAACATAGAGAATCGTCCCAGCCGCATCGAGCATACGATACACACCGGGCGATTCCGGGGCGCGAGCAAGAAATGCCTTGGCATCAAAAGCATGGGGCGAAGAGCAAGCAGGCTCACCATTGGACTCAGTAATCGCGTTCACCTCATTCCGGCGCGGCCAGCCTGCCATCCCAAGTGTTAAAGGGCTTATTCACCAAGGCCACATTGTAATAACGCGCATCGTCGGTGACCTCCATGCCCAACCACTCCGGACGCACAAAATCCTCGTCAACTGCACCGAGTTCTATTTCCGCCACTATCAAACCCGCGTTGTCGCCATGAAACTCATCAATTTCCCATACATGCGCGCCAATTGGCACAAGATGGCGGGTTTTTTCAATGATTGAGCCGCAAAGCGTATCCAACATTTCATTCGCATCAAGCAAGGGAATCGCGTATTCGTACTCGTGCCGTTGAATGCCCATATGCACACTCTTTACATTCAACATGCCGCTCTCACCTTCCACGCGCACACGCACCGAAGCCTTGGCATTCTGCACGCTTGGCGTGAGGTAGCCTTGGCGATACAGCGTGCTTTGCGTCACCAAACCGCGCCATGTGTCGCTACTGAGTAAAAACTTGCGTTCAATTTCTAATGCCACAATCAAAGCCTCGTGGGTTTGTCAGCGCCTGTTAAGGCAATTCCTGGCAGCTTGCTTTATCTCTGTGGCCTCTGTGGCCTCTGTGGCAAAAAATGCCATGGTATCAATAACGAATCAGCGCCGAACCCCAAGTAAAGCCACCACCAAACGCTTCCAGCAACAAACGGTCGCCGCGCTGGATGCGTCCGTCACGTACCGCCACATCCAACGCCAATGGCACCGAAGCCGCCGACGTATTGCCATGCGTGCCCACCGTCAACACCACACGCTCCATCGGCAAGCCGAGCTTTTTCGCCGTGGCGGCGATAATGCGCGTATTGGCCTGATGAGGAACTAGCCAGTCGATGTCCGCTTTTTCCAGTCCTGCTGCGTCCAAAGTCTCATCGGCAATTCGCCCTAGGGTATTTACGGCGACCTTGAACACCTCATTACCCTTCATCTGGATAAACGCGCCGCCCTGCTCACACAAGGCACGGTTTTTGGACACGCCACAGGGCACGCTCAATAAGTCACTGTGCGCACCATCGGCATGAAGATGCACGGACAGAATGCCCGCTTCTTCCGAAGCCTCCAGCACAACCGCTCCGGCACCATCACCAAACAGGACGCAGGTCGCGCGATCGGTCCAGTCAACAATGCGCGATAACGTTTCTGCGCCAATCACCAATGCGCGCTTAGTGCCGCCTGCGCGAATGAATTTGTCAGCTACGCCCAAGGCATACACAAAGCCAGTACACACCGCTTGCACATCAAACGCCGCGCAACCGTTCGCGCCAAGGCGGTGTTGCAACAAACAGGCCGTGCTGGGAAATACCAAATCCGGGGTGGTGGTGGCAACAATAATCAAATCAAGGTCTTTACCTTCAATGCCCGCCGCCTGCATGGCGCTGCGCG
This sequence comes from Halothiobacillus neapolitanus, assembly GCA_020722165.1. GTDB lineage: Bacteria > Pseudomonadota > Gammaproteobacteria > Halothiobacillales > Halothiobacillaceae > Thiofaba. The sequence goes on from DYLI01000021.1 coordinate 14,075, forward strand.
CGGCGTGTTCAGCCAAATCCACCGTGGATTCGTTCTCAGCCGCGATATGCCGCTGCTCAATCCCGGTGCGTTCTCGAATCCATGCGTCATCGGTTTCCACCATGTGCTCAAGGTCAGCATTGGTGAGTATTTTTTCTGGCAGGTAACTACCCGTGCCGGTAATGCGTGCGTAGATCAAAATCCGTTACCTCTGTGCCAGCAAAGCTTCGAGCTGGCTATCAATGCGATTGGGTACATCCTGCTCGACTTCGTGAATCGCTGTATTAATGGCATATCCAAACGAATAAGCGTCCGCACCGCCATGACTTTTAACCACAATGCCTTGCAGGCCAAGCAAGCTTGCCCCGTTGTAACGGCGCGGGTCAAAACGCTGTTTCAGCGAATTCAACACCGGCAGCGATACCAGAGCCGCCAACTTGGTGAACAAGTTACGCTTGAAGCTTTCACGCATGTGGCCGGTAATCATTTTGGCTACGCCCTCGCTCGCCTTGAGCGCCACGTTGCCGACAAAACCATCACAGACCACCACATCTGCCGCGCCCTTGTAAATATCATCGCCTTCCACATAACCGATGTAATTGATCGGCGAGGTTTCCAGCAAACGTGCAGCCGCCTTAACCGTGTCATTGCCCTTGATCGCCTCGGCACCCACATTCAGCAAGCCAATGCGCGGACTGGGATTATTATCCACGGCGGAGGCCAACACCGACCCCATCACCGCAAATTGCAGCAAATGTTCGGCACTGCACTCCACATTCGCTCCCAAGTCCAGCATGTGCGTATGCCCAAGGCTTGTGGGCAGCATGGCGCAAATCGCCGGGCGATCAATACCGGGCAGAGTTTTCAGCACAAACTTTGCTGTAGCCATCAACGCGCCTGTATTGCCCGCGCTAACGCAGGCCTGCGCAGTGCCATCGCGTACCAAATTAATGGCCACGCGCATGGAGGAATCCTTTTTGCCACGCAAAGCCAAGGCTGGCGATTCATCCATCGCCACCACTTCGCTGGCGTGATGAATACGTAAACGCGGATCAGATGCTGCATTACGGCGAGCCAACTCGTCGCGCAGCATGTCCTGATGGCCGACAAGAATTAAATTCAGTGCGGGGTGTTGTTGCAGCGCACTCAGCGCCGCGTCAAGAACAATACCGGGGGCATGGTCGCCGCCCATCGCGTCCAAAGCGAGAGTGATTGTCATGGAGCCACTCAGTCAAGAAATTAGGTAAGAGCCTATTCCAAATCTCGCTGAACGGCGCATTGCATCCGTTAATCAAAATTTCGAACAGGCTCAAAAAAAAAGCGGCACGATGTCTACATCATCGTTACCGCCTGTCAGGCACAAAACGACGCGGCGACTGAAGTTTAACCCCATTAACCGCCCATGCGTCCGCCTACAATTACTCTTGCCCGGTGGCTGTCTCAATCACTTTGCGACCACGATAGAAACCATCGGCGCTCACGTGGTGGCGCAAATGCGCCTCACCGCTGGTACGCTCGATAGAAACGGTCGGCTTGGTCAAAAAGTCGTGTGCGCGACGCATGTCACGCTTGGAACGGCTCTTGCGGGTCTGTTGTACGGCCATGGTTCAAAACTCCAAAAAACTCAAAAAATCACAAAAAAACATCAATGCCTAACGGGTCAATGCGTAGAAGGTTTGACCAAACCACGCAAGGCCGCAAAAGGATTTTCAACCACTTCGGCATCGTCATACTCACGATGAAACGGCACACAAAGATGCGCGTGTCGCGGCACAACCGGCAATGCCAATAAAATCTCATCTTCAATCAAGTCAGCCAGCCATACTGGATTTTCACCAAGCACCAAGGGCTCGGTCGATTCCGGCAATTTGCCCACATCCTGCTCGTTGTTCAACACACCAAGCATAACTTTGGTATGAATCTCCACCGCGACAGGCTCCAGACAACGTTGACACGTTAAATCAACCACCGTATCCACCGAGCCTTCAATCAACCGATGCCCGACTTCATTCCGGCCAAACCTGAATTCAAAGCGCACCAGCGGATCATTCAGCACAATCCCATCCAAACGTCCGGAGGCACGCGCCACCAAACCGTCCTTGATGGATAACATTTCACTAATTCTAGCCTCACCCTGAAGAGTGATGTCTTTGCGAATCAGCGCAGGGATATCGAGCGGTTGCTGCCATTGATCGAACATAATCTTGCAATTTTATTAACTTAACGCGATAACTGTCAAAGTATTTCACTCAAGCACTTCTTAACCATGCCTCAAGTCACGCCCCAAACCACGCTTATTCTGGCTTCAACCTCGCCTTATCGACGGGCTTTGCTTGAACGCCTGCGCCTTCCTTTTAGCACAAGCAAGCCCGGCGTGGATGAAACGCGCCTGCCCAATGAGTCTGCGGAACAGATGGTGTGCCGTCTTGCGCAGGCCAAAGCCGAGGCTGTGGCGTTTGAGTATCCCGAAGCCTGGGTGATCGGTTCTGACCAATGCGCCGTGCTGGATGAGCACATTCTCGGCAAACCGGGCACCCATGCGCGAGCTTTTGAGCAACTCGAAGCCGCCTCCGGCAAACAGGTCGTATTTCACACTGGACTGTGCGTGATGCGGCGTGCAAGCGGTTTTATGCGCGTGGTGAACGTCCCATTCAGCGTACATTTTCGCGAGCTGACCACCTGCGAGATTGAACACTACCTGCAACGCGAACAACCCTACGACTGCGCGGGCAGCTTCAAATCCGAAGGCTTGGGCATCACCCTGTTTGAATCCATGCAGGGCGATGACCCCACAAGCCTCATCGGCCTGCCGCTGATTGCCTTATGCGCCATGCTGCGCGAAGCCGGGCTAGACCCGCTGGCGTAACAGGCCTGCCAAGGCAGCAAATTGTAGGGCGCATTAGCGCAGCTTAATGCGCCGAATGGAAAGACATGCCTCCCTCAACATTCGGCGGGTTACGCTTCACTAACCCGCCCTACGCGGGCTTAAACGTACAAAGCCGCCAAAGCGGCCTCGGGGGCACGATCCAACACCTTGAGCAAAGATTTGGCCGCGCCCGTAGGGTAACGCTTGCCTTGCTCCCAATGACGAATTGTTTCCAGCGGAACATCAATGCGCTGAGCAAATGCCGCTTGGCTCAAACCAAGACGCCTGCGCACCCGGCGCGCAAACCTGGCCACATCCTGCATGGCCTCAACCTCATCGATACCAACCTGCCTTGCCAGATCCTCCTCGCTTGTTGCATCCACGCGAACAGGATCAATCCGCCCCTCAGTCAACAAAGACAGATCAGCCGCATCAAGCGTTACGCGTACTGTTTTCATAGCATTTAACCTCACGTTGGTTGGCCTTGCGTGCCGAAATGATGCGTGTGGCATTGTGGCGTTGGGTATAAACCACCACAAACACACGCCGCTCAATCATACCCATCAATTGGTAACGATCTTCGCCATAGCTGTGCCGCGTGTCAGCATGAATCACACGATCAGGGTCAAAAAAAGCACGGGCGGCATAGGCAAAATCAAAGCCTCGCGTCTGGAAACACACCTGGCTTTTTGCATCATCCCATTCAAAGTTCATCTTTTATGTTTATGCGCTTGCGAGCAGAGTTATGAGCTTCAATCACCGCCGGGTTTTGCTTGAGCAAACCAATAATAATGTTCATATCCAAAAGGTATTTAAGCCCACTCATCACGCAGCTGACCTTGAATATCGAGCGGATGTTCATTCCAGTGTGCAGAATCCCGCAACACTCCGGCGTAATCGAGTAACTTTGCGGGTGGCTCGGATAGCGTCGAAGCATTGGCCGCAGGATTGCCGGTCACCACGCGCAAACTGCGCACAAAACTCAGCAAACCTACCACCGCATCGGGTGGCAAAGCCTCAATTTCATGCACCAATTCCTGCAACTGGTTTTGTAACTGGGTATTCGTGCTCATCACCAGGCTCCGCTGAATGTCGTCGAGTCAGTGTAGCCGCAACAATTGCAAAAAACACCCACCCAAAAACCCCCAAAAAGCCAATTACTGACCGCGAACAAGACGCACCGAGAAGTTGCCGTACTTCTTACTGTTCCCGTTGCCGTTGCCGCTGAGGAAGCCGACACTCCACGCGTTGCCGGAGTTGGC
>DYLI01000168.1 GCA_020722165.1 Halothiobacillus neapolitanus
ACACGGTGAACACCGGCGGCAAAATCTGGAACACCTTGCGCTGCATTTCGTCCATTGGCTGTGGGTTGAGCTTGTGTTGCAGCCACATGCTGATACCCATAATGATTGGCAGTACGAAGTACGGGTCTTTGGCGGTCAGATCGTTAATCCACAGAATCCACGGCGCTTGGCGCAGCTCGACCGACTCGACCAGCACCCAGTACAGGGCGATAAACACCGGAATTTGCACCAGCATTGGCAGGCAGCCGCCGAGTGGGTTGATTTTCTCGGTGCGGTACAGCTTCATCATCTCTTCGGAGAATTTCTGCTTGTCTTCGCCATAACGCTCTTTGAGCGACGCCAGCTTGGGTTGCAGCTTGCGCATACTCGCCATCGAGCGGTAGCTGGCTTCAGACAAGGGGTAGAACATTAGCTTGATAAGGATGGTGACGAGGATAATCGCCCAGCCCCAGTTACCGATCCACGCATAGAACAGGCCGAGCAGCCAGAAAATCGGCTTGGCGATAAAGTGCAACATGCCGTAATCGACGGTCAGATCAAGGCCGGAGGCGACTTTTTCCAGGTCATCCTGAATTTTTGGCCCCAGATAGAGCGTGGAGCTGAAGGCGTGGTTTGACCCCGGCGCGACGGTCTGCGCGGGCGACATCATGCCGAGGGTGTACAGCGGCAGGCCGTTGCCTTGAGCGCTGGTCAGGCTGTAAAAGTGGTTGAAATCGTCCTTGTTGCTCGGCACCCATGCACTCAAAAAATAATGTTGAATCATCGCCACCCAGCCATCTTTCAGCGAGGCATCGACGGGCTTCTTGGGCAATTCTTCCAGCGGAGTTTTTTGGTAGGCAAGTCGATCCCCCGCCGCAGGCGTACCGGCATAAACGCCGCCGGTGTAGGTGTATACCAGCGCCATTCCCTTGTCGATTGAGCCGCGTTGCAGTTGACGATATTGGCTGCCCACCCACGGCGCGGCACTATTGTTGATGACGGTTTGGCTGACATCCACGGCATAATTGCCGCGCATGAGGGTAAAGGTTTTAGTGACCTTGATGCCGTCCTGCTCCCAGGTGAGCGGTACGACGAGTTTGTCTTGCCCATCCGCAAGGCGGAATTCATTGCCTTCGGCCTTGAATGCCGCGTAATGATCGGGCGCGGCTCCACTGGTGGCGCGCAAGCCGGACTGCGCTAGGTTAACCAAGCCGGGCGCGTCGTTGAGTAGGCGCACGGCTTGGTCGGGGTGTTCGAGATTGATCGGGTATTTGCTTAAGTCAGCGCGCTGCACCACGCCACCCTGAGTATTGATCGTCAAGTCGAGCACATCGGAAATCAGGCGAATCTGCCCGCCATCCGTGGATGTGCCGGCAGGCGCGCCGGGAACAGCACTGGCGCGTGCCGTGGGAACATCCGCCGCAGGGGCGTTGGTTTGCGGTGCATTGGCTGCCGAGGGCAGGTCATCGCGCACGGGGGCACCATTCGCCGTCGTGGTCATCGCTGAGGTTTGGGCTTGCTTGAGCAGGGCGGCGTTGTCGTCATTCCATGCCTGCCACATCAGCAGCATAACGAAACTAAAGGCGACGACGAGGATGAGGCGTTGGCTGTCCATAATAAAGGCGTGTCTCAGTGCTTGACGGAAGAAGATTCGGGTGTTTTTGGCGCGGTGTTGGGCATGTCCGGCACGGGGTCATACCCGCCGGGGCTGAATGGGTGGCAGCGACAAATACGCTTCACGCCCATCCAACCCCCGCGCAGGCTCCCATGCCGTTTGATAGCTTCAATAGCATAACAGGAACAGGTCGGTTCGAAGCGGCATTGTCGCCCCATTAACGGACTTAATACCAGTTGGTAGGCGCGAATAATACCAATCAGGACGCGGCGCATTGTTCTGCCAGCCGTTTCCATGCCGCATTCAAGGCGCTGCGCAAGTCCTCATTGCTGGCCTCGGCGGCTCCGTGGCGCACCATAACCACACAATCCATGCCGCAATGGCGTACGGGGTGCAGGCGAAACGTCTCACGCGCCAGGCGCTTGATACGATTGCGTTCATGCGCACGCTTGACATGCTTTTTGGCCACAGCCAATCCCACGCGCGCAGTACCGGATGCCGTTTTTCGCGCCAAAACAACGACCCCGTTGCGAGAAAATCGCACGGGGTCGTTGAATACATTTTTAAATTCGGCAGGGCGCAGCAAGCGTGCGCTCTTCGGAAAGTGCAATGTGCTGTTCAAAGCACACTAAAACTTAACGTGACAGCATCTTGCGCCCTTTGGCGCGACGTGCATTGATGACGTGACGGCCACCACGGGTGCTCATGCGCGCACGGAAACCGTGGGTACGCTTGCGGTGCAGATTACTTGGCTGGTAGGTTCTTTTCATGATGTTGGCTCCCTGTGCGGGGTCTGGCGGAATAAAGACCGCGCATTAGACGGAAAAAAGCACCGCAAGTCAATGAAAATTACTCAGGACTTATGCAAAACCACCCGAGTGGCGTTAAAACCTCTCGCCGCACCAAGTGTGCGGTTTTCGATGCTTTGCCTTGCTGGAGCGCTTTTGCGTAAATCCTATTGCTCAATTTATGTGTGAGCAGTGCTCGCGCCTTGCGTGCGGCCAAGCTCTCCGTTATTTTGTCGCCACGAGCTAGGGGTGCTTTGCCTGTTTTGTGGCAAAGCTGAGACACACCCTTTGAACCTGATCCGGCTAACACCGGCGTAGGGAAGCCG
>DYLI01000022.1:0-15171 GCA_020722165.1 Halothiobacillus neapolitanus
CTCCTGCGGATGATTACGTCGAAGACCGCATTGACCTGAATCAGCATCTGATCCGACACAAGGAAGCGACCTTCTTCCTGCGCGTGCAGGGTGATTCCATGCTCGGTGCGGGCATTCATGATGGTGATTTGCTGGTCGTAGATCGTGCGCTCGAACCGGTGGATGGCAAGATCGTGATTGCCGTACTGGATGGTGAGTTGACCGTGAAGCGTCTGGAACGCAGGGCAGGGCAGGTGCGTTTGATGCCGGAAAACCCCGCCTTTGCCCCCATCGTGGTCAACAACGAACAGGACTTGGTCATCTGGGGCGTGGTCACCAACGTCATCCACGGGCTTTAATCATGCACACCTCCGCCATGCCCAAGCGCACCTACGCCCTGGTGGATGGCAATAACTTCTATGTCTCCTGCGAACGGGTATTCAACCCCAGGCTCGAAGGTGTCCCGGTGGTGGTGCTCTCCAACAATGACGGCTGCGCCGTGGCACGCTCGCAAGAAGCCAAGGCGCTGGGCATTGGCATGGGACAACCCTGGTTCCAGATTCGCCACATGGAAAAGCAATACGGCCTCAAAGCCTTCTCCTCCAACTACACGCTGTATGCCGACATGAGCAACCGCATGATGAACATCCTCAGCACCTTTGCGCCGCAGCAGGAAATCTACTCCATCGATGAATGCTTTCTTGATTTGAGCGGCCTCAATATCAACCTGAGCGAATACGGCCAAACTCTCCGTCACCAAGTGAAACAATGGATTGGCATTCCCACCTGCGTTGGTATAGGCCATTCCAAAACCCAGGCCAAACTCGCCAACCACATTGCCAAGAAACGCCCGGAGTGGAACAGCGTGTGCGACCTCACCCGCCTGCCGGAAACCCGCATCAACGAACTCATGGCCAGCATTGCCGTGAATGAAGTCTGGGGCATTGGACGCAAGCTTACCGAACAGCTCAACGCCCTTGGTATCAGCAGCGTACTTGATCTCAAACACGCCGACCCCAAGACCATGCAGCGCAAATTCTCCGTGGTGGTGGAACGCACCATACTCGAGCTACGCGGCATCGCCTGCCTGAATCTTGGCGACATCACTCCACCCAAACAGCAAATCATCAGCAGCCGCAGCTTTGGCCGCGCCGTGACCGAACTGCACGAACTCAAACAAGCCGTCAGCAGCTACATGAGTCGTGCTGCCGAGAAGCTACGCAAGCAAGGCAGTGTGGCGCAAGCCATTCACGTGCACATCCGCACCAGCCCGTTTCGTGAAGACAAGCCCTATTACGGCCAAGGCATCACCCTGCCGCTCATCACCCCGACCGACGACACGCGCCAACTGGTCAAGGCGGCGCTCAAGGGACTGGAAGCCATCTATCAATCCGGCCACGATTATCAGAAGGCTGGTGTGATGCTGCTGGACATCCAGCCCAAAGGCGCAGGTCAGATCGGCGACCTGTTTGCACTCACGCAAGCAAACGACACCCAAGCCCATGCCAACAAAGCCGATCAGCTCATGCGCCTGATGGATGGCATCAACGCAAGAATGGGCAAGGCCAGCATTAAGCTGGCCGGGGAGGGGGTCGATCAATCGTGGATGATGAAGCGTGACAAATGCAGCCAAGCATTTACCACGGATTTTCGTGCCTTAGCGGCGGCTTATGCGTCCTGAATCGGCTTAACCATCACTAAGCCAAGCGTTTTTTGGGAAAAAAGTCCGTGCCGCGCTTGCTGCCGTGGAGTTGAGCGTCCTATCCGTTCCTATCGATCTGCACGCGCCAGATTGAAATGAAACGCGGTGCCCTGACCGAGGCGACTGACCACCTCGATGTGGCTGCCGTGCAGTTCCAGCAAGCGCTGCACGATGGCCAAGCCCAATCCCAAATGCGGCGATTGGGTCGTTGCCGTGCTGCCGCCGTGGTAGCGCGGCTCAAATATCCGTGGCAGAACTTCGCTGGCGATGCCCACGCCGTTGTCGCGCAGTTCAATTTCTACCCCTTGGCTTGACTCCACTACAGACAGTTGCACTTCACCACCCGCGTTGCTGTGTCGCAGCGCATTGTCCACCAGATTGCTCAACACCCGCTCCAACTTGGCAATGTCGGCCTCGACTCTGATGCCAGGAGCCGGTGCCTTGACGCTGAGTGCAACTCCGCGCTGTTGAGCCTCCAGCGCAAACTTGGTCATGATGTCGTGTGCCAATTCGGCCACGACCACGGGTTCTAACGACAGCGTTTCCTGCCCCGCATCCAGCCGCGCCAGTTCCAAAAGCTGTTCGACCAGCCGATGCAATTGGCGACCGTTGCGCAGGGCGATTTCAATGTGTTGCCGTTCGTCAGCCTCAGGATGGCGCAGCAACCATGTTTCAAGGTAGCCCTGCAACGATGCAAGCGGCGTTTTGAGATCGTGCGCAATTTGATCCAGCAGTTCTCGCCGGGTGGATTCGGCGGCGTGAATTTGCTCCATCTGATCGACTACGGTGTCAGCCAAGGCAACAAAGCTGTCTTGCAGTTCAATCACCTCGCGGCTGGACCAACCGGGCAGAATTCGGCCAATCACGCTGCGTTCCAGCCCGCCTTGGCGGAAGGCTTGCATGGCTTGGTTGAGTGCGGCCAGAGGCCGGGTCAATAGCCCAAACATCAAGCCGGAGGCCAGTAGCGCCAATAAAAGTGCGCCCAGGGTGAATAACAAAAGCTTGTTCTGAAACAAATTGCCTGCGTAAAGACTCTCCAACTCAGCCTGCTTGCCGCCGCCCACGATGACATACAGATAGCCGCGCATCGCACCCGCTTGGTCTTTAATGACCGCCACAGAGAAGACCTGCTGGCGCGCGGGGTTGCGAGGGTCGGTGCCGTACAGCGGTAGAGCCTCGCCTGACAAAAATTTCTTGACGGGTGTCAGGTCGATCTTTGCCGTTTTGAGTGAACCCAGTTCGTCGGAATAGGCGCGAATCGTGCCGCTGCTGTCCGTGGCATAAATTTTAAACGCGGGCCCTAGAAGCATGAGCGTATGAAACGCGTTGCCCAGAGAACTTTTAGCCACCTCACCCTCGCTGAGCTGCGGGTTGTCGGCCACCATATTGGCGGCCAGTTCCCGGTGCAGCGCCTGTTGCACTTGATCCAGGTTCAGGCGTTCACTGCGCTCGACAAAAAACAGCAAAAGCGCCGTCGCGCTCAGGGTCAGCGTTGTAAGAATCACGACCAAGCGACTTAATAAACTCGATGTCATGATGTGGCCTGGGGTTCAAATTTGTAGCCCACGCCCCACACCGTACAAATCACGCTGGGGGTCATCGGCTCGCTCTCAACCTTGGCGCGCAAGCGGCTGATGTGTGAATTGACCGTGTGCTCGTAGCCCTCGTGGTTGTAGCCCCACACTTCGGATAACAGTTGTTGTCGGCTGAAGACCACGCCCGGTCGCCGTGCCAGAAAGACCAACAGATCAAACTCGGTGGCGGTAAGTTCAATATCAAGGTTGCGCACTGCTACGGTGCGCTTGGCAAGGTCAAGGCGCAGCGGCGGTATGTCGATGATTTCAGTATCGGGGACAGGCTTGCTCAAAGTGGCGCGGCGCAGGAGCGCCCGCACCCGTGCTTGCAACTCCATCACGCCAAAAGGCTTGGTTAGGTAATCGTCTGCGCCAGCTTCTAGGCCATGCACGCGGTCAACTTCGGTGCCACGAGCGGTCAACATCAGCAGCGGCATTTGCGCGTCGATGGTGCGTAGCTCGCGGCAGAATTCAAGCCCATCACCATCCGGTAAAGACAAATCAAGCACGGTCAATGCCCAAGCGCGTTGGTGCAACGCCTTGCGGGCAAAGGCCAGCGTGTCACAGCATTGCACCTGATGCCCCAGCATTTCGATATGCAGGCGCACCAGGTTGGCAATGTCGGCTTGGTCTTCAATGACAAGAATGTGAGCGATGGGGAGGTCTCCACAACGTGTAAAAACGGGTATCGGTCAAGGTGCGACCTTGCCCGATACCCGCCGAGTTATTCGTCAACCCAACGGTTAACGAATGCGTTCGATCAAGACGGTACCGACCGGATTGTCGAAGCGATGTTGGCTTTTTAGCACAGAAGTCGCCAGGCCGTCGTCGGCGCTGATAACCCCCCCGTGCCGGCGAATGAGATTAAGCTCATCACTGCGCGCGGCGTTAAAACCTTCGCCACCGGCTGCAGGGCCAGGAACCGTTGCCGCTGTTTCATCATTAGCCTCGGTGCCCGCATCCCAGGCATACAGTGCCTGCCGCACCTGCCCGCCCACGGCCAGAGCACCCACCGGCAGGGCGGCCAGTCCGATGAAGGCATCGTTGGTATTGACCATCATCCCGGCCAGCGTCAATTTGGCTGCGGCATTGGCATTAAAGCTCACTTCCAGGACTTCTTTCGCACCGGGCACGAGAGGGGCTTTGCCATTGACCGCACCCAGCCCACCGCTCGCGGCCAAGCTAGTTTCAAGCGCCGAGGCTTTGCCGCCTTCAGCCAGACGCTCAAGATCCGTTGAAGCCGCCGCACCCGTAGCCCAGGCCGCCGCACCGGTATTCACGGCCACCAAAATGGGGCTAAAAGGTTGGCCAGCGGTCACATTTGTCACAGTGATTCGCAGCGTCTGCGAGGTTTCGGGAACGCCAGGCGGGGTTTGCACGGGTTCTGGATCGTTGCTGCCGCCACATGCCACCAGTGCAGAGGCCGACAGCAAGCCAAGACCAATTTTGATTACATTGTTCATTGTGTGATACCTCACTTCACCACAACCGTCACGCTGGCAACGGGGTTCAGCCAGCGGTGGTTGCGGCTATCCAGATCACTTGCGCCGCCGGAAGGGTTGATGTCGCCAATCACACCACGATGAATGTGTACGACGTGGGGTTCGGCATCGTTGGGCGCAGCGGGCACGACGCCGCTACCGCCCACGCCGGCCTTGCCCGTCGGATCAACCGGAATACCCGCAACGCCGGGCGCGCCACCCGCACCGAGGTTTATCAGCTCGGTGTTGGCTTCCGTGCCGGCATCATGCGCATTCAGGTTGTAGGTGTACGTGCCCGGCGCGGTTGGGATCACCAAGTCGCCCAGCGCAATAAACCCATCGTTGGTGGGGAGCATCATGGCAACCACGGATAAGCGCGTATTTTCTGCGCTGGTTTTCAGGGTCGCCTTGGTGCTCTTCGCAGGGGCAAGCAGGCCGCCCGCCGGATTGGCAACGGTCTGCCCGCCCGCCGCTTCAACCGCCGTTTTGAGTGCGGCAATGTCGCCACCTTCGGCCATCGCTTGCAATGCGGGGCTTGCGGCTTGCCCGGCTTGGTACAAATGCGTGCTTGGCGCGTGGGCGGCAATCAGCAACGGAGTGAAGTAAATGCCTCCGCTCAGATTGGTGACAGAAATGTCCAGATCGGCGGCCTGAACGCCAAGCGGTGACAAAGCGGCGACGATAGAGGCCAAAATCAGTTTGCGTTGCATGGTTCAATCTCCTGCGGTTGATGAGAGATTGCATTATCAGAAACGCAGCATGAGTAAGTCGTGCGAAATACAAAACGAATTCATCACAAAAGTGTAACGGCGGAAGTTTGGTCATTTTTTTGGAAAATGAGCCTCTTCAAAATGCGTGGTTGTTCATTATTTATCGCGCCTATTGAAATTCGTTATGATGATTTGCCCGCTGATTGGGTTACTGTTTTGTGCCTTATTAACCCTTGTTCGAGGTATTCATGATGTCTTCAAGTCTTCGTCATGTTGGCGCGCAGCGCCTTTGGGCGGTTGCGGCCATGTTGTTGACCGCTTTGGTGTTTGCGCCTGCGCAGGCAGAAGATGTCACGACCAAGCTGAATGATTTAACCCTACGCGGTAATTTGGAGCTTGCAGCAGGTAAGGCGGTGAAGGATGGTGTGGTGCTGATTACGCATGGCACGTTGGCGCATAACAAGATGGCAGGCATTGCAAACGAGCTTGAAGGCCAAGGGTTACAACTCGCTGGCGATTAACCTGAGCCTAGGCTTGGATAAGCGTGCCTCAAGCATGTACGACTGCCCGACCCAGCATGTGCATAAGCATACCGATGCGGTGGACGAGATTGCCGCATGGACAACGTGGCTGAAAAACAAGGGTGCGCCACGCATTGCCTTGATGGGGCATTCGCGCGGCGGCAATCAAACGGCGTGGGCCTTGGCGGAAAAGGATGACCCAGCGATTACTTCGGCGATTTTAATTGCGCCGCAGACGTGGGAAGCGGGCTATCACCTCAAGGATTACAAAACGAGGTACAAGGCTGATCTTGCGCCTCTGCTCGCTAAGGCTGAAAAACTGGTGGCCGAGGGCAAGGGTGACACGCTGATGGATATGGATTTTATCTACTGCGAAAAGACCCGCGCGGCGGCCAAGAGTGTCATCAGTTATTACAAGGAGGATGCGCGGATGGATACGCCAACTTTGCTGGCGCAGTCCAAAAAGCCGGTGTTGGTGATAATTGGTTCGGCTGACACCACCGTGAAAGGTCTGGCGGAAAAGATGGCCAAGGTGGCGGATGGCAAGCGCATCAAGGCGTATACCGTGGAAGGTTCCGATCATTTCTTTATGGACTTGTACACGGACGAAGTGGTTGAAGAGACGGTGAAATTCCTCAACTGGAAATGAATTCTTTTGCTTTGGCTTTCATGATGATGTGATCTCTGTGTCGCTTGATTCATAACATCATGCAACCCCCGCCATGCCGGGGGTTTTTGTTTGCGGTAAACTACGCGCACTTTTTCACTCAACCCCTTTTTTTCAAGATTGCTGAGGTGCGCCCTATGTTTACTCGTAACATGACAATTGCAGGCTATGACGATCAACTCGCGCAGGCGATGGCGCATGAAGTCGTGCGCCAAGAAGAGCACATTGAGTTGATTGCCTCCGAAAACTACGCCAGTCCGCGCGTGATGGAAGCGCAAGGCTCGGTGCTGACCAATAAATATGCCGAAGGCTATCCGGGCAAGCGTTACTACGGTGGCTGCGAGTACGTCGATGTGGTCGAGCAGTTGGCTATCGACCGCGTTAAGGAGCTGTTCGGCGCGGATTGGGCGAATGTGCAGCCGCACTCCGGCTCGCAAGCCAATGGCGCGGTGTTCCTTGCGCTGTTGCAAACGGGCGATACCATTTTGGGCATGTCGCTGGCGCATGGCGGCCACTTGACCCACGGTGCCAAGCCTAACTTCTCCGGCAAAAGCTACCACGCGGTGCAATACGGTCTTGTGCCAGAAACCGGCGAAATCGACTACGAGCAAGTCGAGGCGCTGGCGCGTGAGCACAAGCCTAAGCTGATTATTGCAGGCTTTTCAGCTTATTCGCGCGTGGTTGATTGGGCGCGTTTCCGCGCGATTGCCGATGAAGTGGGTGCGTATTTCCTCGTTGATATGGCGCATGTGGCCGGTCTGGTGGCAGCGGGTGTTTACCCGAATCCGGTGCCGTTTGCCGATGTGGTCACGTCTACCACGCACAAAACCCTGCGCGGCCCGCGTGGCGGCATTATCCTCGGTAAGGCCAATCCAGAAGTTGAAAAGAAGATCAATTCGGCGATTTTCCCCGGCATTCAGGGAGGCCCGCTGGAGCATGTGATTGCCGCCAAGGCAGTGGCTTTCAAGGAAGCGTTGGAGCCTGCGTTCAAGACCTATCAGCAACAAGTCGTGACCAATGCCCGCGCCATGGCTGCGGTGTTCATGGCGCGTGGCTTTGATGTGATTTCCAAGGGCACGGACAATCATCTGTTCCTGGTGAGTTTCATTAGCCAAGGCTTGACCGGTAAAGATGTGGACGCATGGCTGGGCGCGGCGAATATCACTGTGAACAAAAACGCTGTGCCGAACGACCCGCAATCGCCATTTGTGACTTCAGGTATTCGCATCGGTACTCCGGCGATTACCACACGCGGCTTCGGCGAGGCCGAGTGCGTGGCGCTGGCGGGTTGGATGTGCGACGTGATTGATGCCAAGGGCGACACAACGACGATTGGCGCGGTGAAAGCCAAGGTGCTTGACGTGTGCAAGCGTTTGCCGGTGTATGCCTGAACCGTCATGCAATGAGGTACTGCCCATGCCAGCTTCAACGGTTTTGCCTGAATATCTGAAATTATCCTTGTCCGAGCGTATTCAACTCGTCGAGGATATTTGGGATAGCATCGCGAGTGAGGCAACGGGCGAGATGGCATTAACTCAGGCACAGCGGCTTGAATTGGAGCGCCGAATGGCCGCGCATCAAGCAGACCCATCAAGTGCCGTCTCGTGGGAGCAGGTTCGCGCCAAGTTGTTTTCTGGTCAGTCTTGATGAGAGTTACGCTTCGTCCTGAGGCTGAAAATGAGCTTTTGCAAGCGCAACTTTGGTACGAATCTAAGGCACGAGGACTTGGTTTAGAGTTTGCGCGTGCTGCCGATGCGGCGATTGCAGCGGCATGCCGACATCCTCATGGCTATGTGCGTGTTGAAGGGGATTTTCGCCGTGTGTTGTTGCGTAGGTTTCCCTACACGCTCGTTTATCTACCCAGTCCAGATGAGTTGCTGGTGGTCGCGTTTTTTCATCAGCAGCGCGAGCCGGGTGCTTGGGTGGAGCGGCTGGGGCATTAACGCAAAAATCATTGCTTTGATTTCGCCACAGAGATGACTGAATACTCAGAGGGGAAAAACAAGCCCTCTCCGTGTACTCTGTGATCTCTGTGGCTAATTTTTTGGATCCCGGCCTATGAAATGTCCTTTTTGCGGTGCAGACGACACCCGCGTGGCCGATTCGCGTTTAACGCAGGACGGCTCGCAGGTGCGTCGTCGGCGCGAATGTCCGTCCTGTGGCGAGCGCTTCACCACCTTTGAAACCGCCGAATTGCAACTGCCGCGCATTATCAAGCGCGATGGTACACGCGAGCTGTTTTCGCAAGACAAGTTGCGGCGTGGCATGTTGCGCGCTTTGGAAAAACGCCCGGTGCCGACCGAGCGCGTCGAAGAAGCTGTGGCGCATATCGAGCGCGAATTGATGAAGCGTGGCGAGCGTGAGGTCGAGGCGCGTTTGTTGGGCGAGATGGTGATGGATGCGTTGCGCAAGCTGGATCAAGTGGCTTATATCCGTTTTGCCTCGGTCTATAAAAGCTTTGAAGACGTGGCGGCTTTTCGTGAGTTGATCGAGCGTTTACAGCAGGAACCGCGTGGACAGTAATTCCCAAGATGCCCGCTTCATGGCGCGTGCGCTTGAGCTGGCGCAGCGCGGCCTCTTCACCACCCATCCCAATCCGCGTGTCGGATGCGTGATCGTGTGCGAGGGCGAAATTGTCGGCGAGGGCTTTCATGCGCGGGCGGGCGAGCCCCACGCCGAAGTTCACGCCCTACGCATGGCCGGTGAGCGAGCCAAGGGCGCGACGGCGTATGTCACGCTCGAACCTTGTTGTCATCATGGGCGCACTCCGCCGTGCTCGGATGCGCTGATTCAAGCCGGTGTGACGCGCGTGGTGGCGGCCATGCGCGACCCCAATCCGCGTGTCGATGGCGGCGGCGAGGCGGTGCTGTGCGCGGCGGGTGTTGCGGTCGAAAGCGGACTTCTGGAAGCCGAAGCGCGCGCATTGAACGCCGGATTTAGCAAACGCATGACCCAGGGTTTGCCGTTCGTGCGCCTGAAATGGGGCGCGTCGCTCGATGGCCGCACGGCTTTGGCCAATGGGCAAAGCCAGTGGATTACCGGTGAGCCAGCGCGGCGCGACGTGCAATTCTGGCGTGCGCTATCCTCCGCCATATTAAGCAGCGCCGCCAGCGTGATCGCTGACCAGGCACGTTTGAATGTGCGTTTAACAGCAGATGAATTAGGGATTGAAGGCAACGTGCGCCAACCGGTGCGCGTCATACTCGACCGCGAGTTACGCCTAACTCCCGACTTGCCGATTCTTGACGGGCAGGGTGAAATCTGGATTTACACCGCCGCACTCGATACGTCGCGTCGTGCTGCATTACTTGCCACCGGGGCGCACATTTTGGACGCACCCAGCAGCGCCGAGGGTCTGGATTTGGCGTTTATCTTGCGCGATCTGGCCGCACGCGAAATCAATGAAGTCTGGATTGAAGCAGGCGCACGCTTGGGCGGTGCATTTTTGGCGCAAGGCTTGGTGGATGAATTGATCGTCTACCTTGCGCCCGTACTGCTCGGTCACAGCGCCCGTCCACTGGCGGCGTTGCCAGAAATAACACAGCTTAACCAAGCGCAGCATTGGCAATGGCAGGATGTCACGCGTATTGGCGATGATTTACGTTTGATATTGCAACCCGTGAGGTTTTAATAGCTTTCTTCCCCCTTTGGCAAAGGTGGAAGAACGACGGGTGTCGTAGCCCGGATGCCAATCCGGGGCAGGCCGCACACTTGGCTCAAACCTCTCCGGATTCCGCTTTGTTTCATCCGGCTTCATGCTGGTCGCAAGCGAGCGAGGTAAGGCGTAAAACTCAAAGCTGATATGAGTACTTAGTTTTTTACAGACGAAAAAAAGCCGCTAAATCAGCGGCTTAGTTTGGAAATCTTGGTGGTGGCTATAGGTGGACTCGAACCACCGACCCCAGCATTATGAGTGCTGTGCTCTAACCGACTGAGCTATATAGCCATTTGATTGCGGTCAATCAAAGTAAGCGCGGCATTATCCATATGAAGGCTAGATGCGTCAACGGCTTTTTGCGGGTGGGGGTTTCTACTCTTCGCGCAGCGCTTCAATCGGGTCGAGGCGTGCGGCTTTCATAGCAGGCCAAACGCCGGCGACTAGGCCAATCAGTAAGGCCAGGGCTTCGGCAATCAGCAAATAATCCATGCGCGGCGCAAAGGGCAGGGCAGGGATGGCGAGGTGCAACAGGCCTAATCCGGCCAGGCCAATCCCGACCCCCAGCAGTCCGCCGAGTGCGCCCAGAATGACGGCTTCACCGAGAAATAATTGCAGTACGAAGTTTGGCGGCGCGCCTAGGGCAGTCAATAAGCCAATTTCGCCACGCCGCTCGGCCACGGCGATACTCATTAAGGTGAGAATGCCGACCCCGCCGGTGAGTAAGGCGATACCGCCGAGTGCGCCGACGGCGAAGGTGAGGACATCCAGAATCTTGCCCAGCGAGGCGAGCATCTGATCTTGCGATTGCACCGTGAAATCTTCCGCGCCGTGGCGCTCGATCATGCGCCGCGAGAGGCGTTTGACCACGCTGGACGAGGTTTCATTCTCGTTGTACAGCACGTCGATTTCCATCAGCCCTTCGCGGTTGAACAGCTGCAAAGACAGCGCCGCCGGGATGTAGGCCGCATCATCAATATCGAAGCCGAGCATTTGCCCCTTGGCCTCCAGCACGCCAATCACACGGAAACTCATGCCGCCGATGCGCATTTTTTCACCCAGCGGATTGACGTTGTCAAATAAAGAGCGTGCCAGCGTATTGCCGAGTAGCACCACGGGGCGCGGGGCGATAAGATCATCTGCGGGTAAAAACTGGCCACGCGCCAAGGGCATCCCCCACACCGTGGGGGCTTGCGGGCCAATGCCAAAAGCGAGGGTGCGGCGGCTTTTACCGGCAAATTCGGCGCTGAGTTGGCCGCTCACCACGGGCGTCATGGCCTCGATGCCGGGAATATCGAGCAGGCTTTGCGCGTCTGGCAGGGTCAGCGGGCGCTGGGTGTCGATGGCGCTGATCGAAAAACCGGTGGTGTTGGCTTTGCCGGGGGTGATGGCAATAAGGTGGGTGCCAAATTGGGTGAACTGGCTGACCAGATAGCGTTGCAGTCCCGAACCCAGGCCGGTCAGCAGCACCACGGCGGCAATGCCGATGGCAATCGCCAACATGGTCAGCGCACTGCGTTGGCGTTCGGCCAGCAGGCTGTTCAGCGTAAAGCGAGTCAGGTCGGCGATGCGCATTTTTAGCGTCCCATCAAGGCTTGCACCGGGTCAAGCCGGGCGGCGCGGCGAGCGGGAAGCCAGCCAAACAGCAGCCCCGCGCCCAGTGCCGTACATGAAGCGGCAAGATAAGCCCAGAGGGGCGTGATGAGCGGAAAGTCTGGGTAGGCGCTGGCCAAGGCCAATACGCCGAGCCGCCCAATCAGCACGCCAACCGCCGCGCCCAGCACGCCAAGCAGCAGGGCTTCAATCAGGAACAGGCGCAAGACCAGGCCGGGCGGCGCACCCACCGCCATGAGCAGACCGATTTCGGCGCGGCGCTGGCTGACGGAAACCAGCATCACATTCATGATGATTATGCCCGCCACCAGCAGGCTAATCGCGGCAATGCCTGCCACCACCAGTGTCAGCACGCCAAAAATGGCATCAAAGGTCGAGAGCACGGCATCTTGGGTGATAAGAGTGAAATCTTCCTCATTTTGATGCAGTTCTTTCAACACCCGCGTGGCGTTTTGTTTGACGTTGTCCATGCGGCTGCGGTTATCGACTTCGAGCATGATGCGGAACAAGGCTGGGTTGTTAAACAGGGCTTGGGCGTTGGCAATGGGGATAATGACCACTTCGTTTAGGTTTTGACCGAGCGAGGTGCCTTGCTCTTCCAGTACACCGATGACGCGAAAGCGGCGCTCGCCGAGGCGCACCCATTCGCCGAGTGGCGAGGCGTTGCCGAATAACTCACGCGCAATCACCGGGCCGAGCACGGTAACGGCCTGTGCGCTATCGAGTTCAAGCGGGGGCAGAAATTCGCCACGCGCGAGCTTCATTTTGCGCGTCTGTTGCAGCGTGTTGTCCGAACCGAGCAGGGTGGCGGTGCGTGAGTGCGCGCCGACTGAAACCTCGATAGAACCCACGGAAAGCGGCGATACCACATTGACATGCGGCAGGCGGCGCAGCGCGGCGGTATCTTGCAGAGTCAAATCGCGCTCGCTCTCGAAAATCATCCCCGGCGGCCCGCCGCCTTTTTCATTCTTGCCGGGCAGGACGATCAAAAGCTCGCTGCCCAGTTGGCTAAACTCGCCCATGATGTACAAGCGCGCACCTTCGCCGAGCGCCGTCAACACAATCACTGCCGCCACGCCGATGGCCGCCGCACCGATGACCAACACGCTACGCATCCGGGCGGCGGTGAGCGCCACCCAGGCAAAGCCGAGTTGGGCGCGCAGCGTCATGCCTGCCGCTGTACTCACTTTGCCGCGTCCTGATACACATCTTCGGTGACGCGACCATCACGCAATACGATGCGGCGCCGGGCGCGTGACCCCATGTTTGGATCATGTGTGACCACAATCAGGGTAATGCCGCTGGCATTCAGTGTTTCGAGTAACTCGATCACTTCGGCACCCGAGCGGCTGTCCAAATTGCCGGTCGGTTCGTCGGCCAGCAGCAGGGCGGGGTGCATCACGGTCGCACGGGCAATGGCCACGCGCTGCCGCTGACCGCCGGAAAGCTGGTTCGGGCGGTGCTGCGCGCGATCCATTAGCCCGACGGCGGCCAGTGCTTGCTGCACCTTGCTTTGCCGTTCGCCTGCGCTGATTCCGGCCAGCATCAGCGGCAAGGCCACATTATCGAAGGCGGATAGGCGCGGCAAAAGATGGAACGACTGAAACACAAAACCGATGCGCTCACGCCGCAAACGCGCACGCTCCAGCTCATCCAGATTTTGCGTGTCACGGTTTTCGAGCCGATAAACACCCGTGGTGGGCCTATCGAGCAGGCCGAGCATATTGAGCAAAGTGGACTTGCCGGAGCCGGACGGCCCCATCAGCGACACATACTCGCCCGCCGCGATGCTTAGATTGATGTCATCCAGCGCGTTGACTTCGCTATCACCGAGCAAATAGCGTCGCCCCAAATGGCTTAACTCAATCATGGAGCGGCCTTGCTATCTTGCGCCAAGACACCAGCCTTGACATTGGCATCATCAAAGTTCAACACCAGCTTATCGCCCACGGACACGCCTTCGAGCACTTCAATCCAGCGCCAGTTGGCCAGCCCCTTTTTGATGCTGCGCTGCTCAATTTTGCCGCTCACCGGATTGAAGATGAGTACGCCACCGTCTTCCATCAACGCCTCGCTGGGAATGCGCGTCACATCCGTGCGCGCCGCAAGGATGATCTCGGCATCGGCACTGTAGCCGGGGAGTAGGCTGGCTTTGCGCGGGTCATCGGCCAGATCAATTTCCACGGTCACAAAACGTGCTTGTTTTTCCTTGTCTTCCACATATGCCCCGATGCGCCGCACCGTGCCGGCAAACAGTGCGTCGCGGAACGCGTCCAGCGAGACCCGCGCCGGCATCCCCACGCGCACCGCCGCTGCATCCACTTCATCAATCGGCGCATCAATGTAGATGCAGCCATATTCGACCAAATCCACCGCAGGTGGCGTGGGAATGCCCGGCGGCGAGGGTGAGGTGATTTCCGCGATTTCACCATTCAGTTCGACAATCACCCCGTCGAAGGGCGCGCGCACGATGGTGCGCTCAAGGCGGGCATCCAAGGTGGCAAACTTGGCGCGCACCAAGTCAATTTGCGCTTGGCTGGCCGCACATTGAGCGCGCGCAACCAGCGCTTGCGACTGCGCCTGGTCGATGGATTCAGCTGAGGCCAGACCGCTGGATTTAAGGCGATTGAGGCGTGCCGCATCACGTTCGGCTTGCACGGCTTGCGTGCAGGTCGCGTTGGACTGCGCCTGGGTGGACTTTAACTCCTGCTCGGTCAGTGCGCGCTCGGTTTGAATGTCGTGATTCCACAGCTCAAGCAGCACATCGTCTTGTTTCACCTGTGCGCCCTCGCGGAAGGGCAGGCGAATGATTTGCCCACTGACCGAAGGCGAGAGTTTTGCGCGGCGGCAGGCCATGACCGTGCCCGCACGGGTATTGCTCGCGGTCGCTTCCACCGTGCCGTGCTCAACCGTGTGTACACGCACTGTCACCGGCTGCGGGCGCTGTGTCCACCACCACGCACCAGCAGCCAAAGCCAGCAAGATAACCATCCACACTATACGTTTGAGCATTGAATTCACTCCTTGGGTATCTAGGTTTTTGCGGCTAGTCTAACCTGCTTGATTTAAGGAAATATCACGAATCGTGCCTTGATAGTCTTAAAGCCAATCCGTGACATCGGGATGCTTTATTGGTAGCATCCGCCTCCCTTGTCATTATGCCAAGGTGTCTGTTTGAGGCTTTGTCCTCGTGTCTATGGCGAGCGCATTCGTCCTCTCGCGACAGGCAGCCGTGAAATCCGCCAGGTCCGGAAGGGAGCAACGGTAG
>DYLI01000022.1:15271-17716 GCA_020722165.1 Halothiobacillus neapolitanus
CCTCTCGCGACAGGCAGCCGTGAAATCCGCCAGGTCCGGAAGGGAGCAACGGTAGCGGTGCGTCTGGGTGCCGGGATGTGGTGGGTGCGTTTCGCCGCCCTCGAATTTCCTGTTTAGGACTTACGCAAAACTGCCCCGGTGGCGCTTTTGCGTAAGTCCTTTTTTGTGGGAACTCCGTTGCTGCATCTGCCCGCATCTTTGTCGCGCTTGCTGTTAGAATCACGGCTTTCTGCATACAGCCGGTAGGTTTATGGGCGAGTTGGGTTCGGACTATCAGGTATTGGCGCGCAAATGGCGGCCACGCCGCTTTGAAGACATGGTGGGGCAAGAGCATGTTTTGCGTGCCTTGACCACGGCGTTGGACGAGCAGCGGTTGCATCATGCCTATCTGTTTACCGGCACGCGCGGCGTGGGCAAGACCACGGTGGCGCGGATTTTTGCCAAGGCGCTGAACTGCGAAAAGGGCGTGAGCAGCGATCCCTGCGGCGTGTGTTCATCCTGCGTGGCGATTGATGAAGGCCGTTTTGTTGACCTGATTGAGGTGGACGCGGCCTCGCGCACCGGGGTGGACGATACCCGCGATTTGCTGGAAAACGTGCAATACCTGCCGAGTCAGGGGCGCTACAAGGTCTATCTGATCGACGAAGTGCATATGTTTTCCAAAAGCAGCTTCAATGCGCTGCTGAAAACTCTCGAAGAGCCGCCGCCGCACGTCAAATTTCTCTTGGCGACCACCGATCCGCACAAATTGCCGGTCACGGTACTGTCGCGTTGCCTGCAATTTCATCTTAAAGCGTTGCCGCGCAGTATGATTTTCAAGCGATTGGCGCAGGTGTTGACGGCAGAAAATGTGCCATTTGACGATGCCGCCTTGCAGCTTTTGGCGCGTGCGGCGGAAGGCAGCGTGCGCGATGCGCTGAGTTTGCTCGATCAGGCCATTGCCTATGGGCAGGGGCGGGTGACGGAAGATGAAGTTGGTGCCATGCTGGGGCTGACTTCGGAAGCGCGTTTGCGGGCGCTGGTGGCGGCCTTGTCGGCGCAGGATGCTCCCGCATTGTTTGCCGCCATGAGCCAGCTTGCGCAGGGTGCGCCGGATTATGCCGAGGTGTTGGCCGAGCTGTTGCAGCTGTTTCATGCGCTGGCGGTGCAGCAGCTCATGCCCGATGCCGATGCGGAATTGTTTGAGGCATCCCCAGTCTTGGTCGCTGAGTTTGCGCCCGTGTTTAGCCCGGATGCGGTGCAGTTGATGTATCAGATTGCCCTGCACGGGCGGCGCGATTTGCCACTTGCTCCCAGCCCGCGTTTGGGCTTGGAAATGACCATGATGCGCATGTTGGCGTTTACGCCGCAGGGCGGGGCAGAAGCCGCGCCCGCGACGACGGCACGTGCGCAGGCGGTTGCCCCGCGTGCGGCGCAGGCCAGCGCTGAAACACCCGCACCCGCGGCGGCGCGCATGGCACCGCAAGAGGCGATTCAGGCGGCGTTGCAGGCAACGGGAGCATCGCCGCGTGCCAGCAAACCGCTTGAAAAAGACCATCCTGTCATAAGCCCTGTGGTCAGTCCCGTGGTCGCACCCACGCCACCGGCGGTTGAGTCAACCCATGTAGGAGCGAACCTTGGGTCGCGAAAGGTCGCGGAGTTTACTCCGCCAACGGTTACGCCACCCGCCGAAGCCGCTGTGCCCACTATTCAACCTCTGGGCGATTGGCTCGCCGTGTTGCCGCGTTTGGGATTAAAAGCCATGGTGATGCAGTTGGCGGAAAATCTTGAGCTGGTCGGGCAGGAGGGCGATAAAATCACGCTGCGTTGTCCGGCGAGTCACGCCAGCGTGCGCTCGGCGGCCAGTGAAAAAACCCTGGCTATGGCTCTGGGCAAGCAGCTTGGCTTGAGTGGTGCAGTGCGCTTGCAGATTATCGAGGGTGCGACCGAGAAGGCGACACCCGCACAAGTGCGCCAACAAACGCAGGACGCACGTCAGCAACGGGCGTTCGAAAGTTTGCGTAATGATCCGCTAGTGCGTGCGCTCGAGGACAATTACGAGGCGCGTTTGCTGGAAGATACGGTGCGCCCCTTGGATGAAGATTTAAATTAACATGTTGATTTTAATGGAGATAGTACGATCATGATGAAAGGCGGAATGGGGCAGTTGATGAAGCAGGCGCAAAAAATGCAGGAAGACCTGCAAAAAGCGCAAGCAGCCTTGGCAACATTGGAAGTCACCGGAGTTTCGGGTGGCGGCATGGTCAGCGTGTTGATGACGGGCAAGCATGAAGTGCGCCGCGTAAGCATTGACCCGTCCCTGATGGGCGATGACAAGGAAATGCTGGAAGATTTGCTGGCCGCTGCGATGAACGATGCGGTGCGCCGTGTCGAGCAGGAAACGCAAAGCCGCATGTCGGGTGTGACAGCGGGTATGCCGATGCCACCGGGCTTCAAGTTGCCGTT
>DYLI01000169.1 GCA_020722165.1 Halothiobacillus neapolitanus
TCGAACCGGCTCAATAACGCCTTACCAGAATCACCTTGCCCACGTATCATCCGCACGCTTAAAACTTTTTGGATGATTGCATTACAATGAACTGGCTCAATTTCGCCCTACCCATCGGTGCCTACCTACTCGGTTCCATCGCTACCGCCGTGGTGGTCAGCCGCCTGTTTGGCCTGCCTGACCCGCGCACCATTGGCTCGGGCAACCCTGGCGCGACCAATGTTTTACGCACCGGCAATAAACTTGCCGCACTGGCCACGCTGATGGGTGACTTATTAAAGGGTCTGATTCCAGTGGTTGTCGCCCGCGCTTTGGATGCCAGTGATTTAATCATTGCCTTAACCGCGCTCGCCGCCTTTATCGGCCATATTTTCCCCGTGTTTTTCCAATTCAAGGGCGGCAAGGGCGTGGCCACCGCCCTGGGCGTGCTGCTTGGATTATCGCCGTGGCTAGGCTTGGGCACGCTTGCGGTGTGGCTTGCTATGGCGTTCGGGCTACGTTATTCCTCCTTGGCGGCATTAACTGCTGCACTCGCCGCGCCGCTGATCGCCTGGCTTCTACATTTTGACAATACGATTTTGCTGGCCATCGCCATCATGAGCGCACTGCTCATCTGGCGACATGCGGGCAATATCCAACGTTTGCTGCAAGGCAAGGAAAGCCGAATCGGCGAGAAAAAAGCCCCTGCGGAATCACCCGTCGCTCAAACCAATGGCGACAACTGATCCAAAGGCCAACGCGCACGCGCCGCAAAACCACTGACCAAAGCCCCCTGCCCCGCTTGCAAACGCACCCAACCCGCGTAGGCGATCATGGCGGCGTTGTCGGTGCAAAAAGCCTGACGCGGGAAATAGGCATGGCCGCCGCGTTGCGCCAAAGTCGCGCTCAAGCGTTCACGCAAATACAGATTCGCCCCCACACCACCCGCCACCACAACGTTTTTCATACCAACCTGATCCAAAGCGCGCACCGCTTTAATCACCAAGGTATCCACCATCGCCTCCTGCAAGGCGCGCGCCACATCCGCCCGCCCCTGCTCTGGCGCATCACCCGCCTCGACCAAACGCAAAATTTGCATAGCGCGCGTTTTCAGGCCGCTAAAACTAAATTCCAAGCCGGGACGATCGGTCATCGGACGCGGAAATGGCGGCACACCGCTTGAGGATGGCGCACGCCCGGATTCCGCTAATTTCGCCAAGGCCGCACCGCCGGGATAACCTAAACCCATTTGCTTGGCCACCTTATCAAACACCTCACCCACCGCATCATCCAGACTCTCGCCCAACACCTCGTAGCGACCGATTTCCGGCACGGCCACCAGCATGGTGTGACCACCCGACACCAGCATAGCCACAAATGGCGGCTTGATGCTCGCATCATCCAGCATCGGTGCCAGTACATGACCTTCCATGTGGTGCACCCCAATCGCTGGCACACCCAAGGCAAACGCTAGCCCCGCGCCAAAAGCCGAACCCACCAACAGCGCACCCAACAAGCCCGGCCCTGCCGTGTACGCCACACCACCGAGTTCCGTACGCACCACCCCCGTGTCACGCAACAACCCATCCACCATAGGCAATAAATGCCGCACATGATCGCGCGAGGCCAACTCAGGCACCACCCCGCCATATTCAGCATGAATCGCCTGCGTCAGCACCCGGTCGCCAATCAACCCGCGCGCGGTCGAATACAAGGCGCAGGCCGTCTCATCGCAGGATGTCTCAATTCCAAGCACAATCATGTCAGCAGCCTATCCGGCGAAAAAAGGGGCGCTATTGTTGCATTAACAGACATAGGACGTATAATTCCGCGCCTAACTATTTTGACCTGTCAATTCGACACTCACCGCATCATTCAATCCCGCTTTTGCCGGCTTGAGTTTTACACCACACATTTGGAGCCTTCATGCCTTCCGTCCGCATCAAAGAAAACGAGCCTTTTGAAGTTGCCATTCGTCGCTTCAAGCGCACCGTAGAAAAAGCCGGCGTTATTACCGACTTGCGCGCCCGCGAGTTCTACGAAAAGCCCACCACCGAGCGCAAGCGCAAGCTGGGTTCAGCGGTCAAGCGCAACGAAAAGCGCCTGCAAAAAGAAGCCGCACGTCGCACTCGCCTGTTCTAAGTTTTGTGTGCGTAGCAAGGCTGGTTTAACCAGCCTTTGTTTTCTTAAGTCTTGTTGCAAAACATGGCTCCGTTTTTGTTCACATCTCA
This sequence comes from Halothiobacillus neapolitanus, assembly GCA_020722165.1. GTDB lineage: Bacteria > Pseudomonadota > Gammaproteobacteria > Halothiobacillales > Halothiobacillaceae > Thiofaba. Next base: position 2,211 of record DYLI01000169.1, read on the forward strand.
AGTGAGGTTTCGGCATGACCGACTCAATTTCTACCCCAACTGAACGCAGCCTCAAAGAGCGCCTCAGCGATGAAATGAAAGTCGCGATGAAATCCGGCGATAAACCGCGTCTAGCCGTCATCCGCTTGATTCAGGCTGCCCTCAAGCAGAAGGAAGTGGACGAGCGCGTGGTGCTGACCGATGCCGATGTGCTGGCAATTCTCGACAAAATGGCCAAACAACGCCGCGAGTCGATTGAACAATTCAAAGCCGCCGGACGTGACGACCTTGAGCAACAAGAGGCCTTCGAGCTTGGCGTGATTCAAAGCTATCTACCCGAACCACTGAGCGATGCCGAAATTGATGCGCTGATTGCTCAAGCCGTGCAAAGCACAGGCGCGAGCAGTGTGCGCGAAATGGGTGCGGTCATGGCGCA
>DYLI01000170.1 GCA_020722165.1 Halothiobacillus neapolitanus
CGTTGCTAAAGGTTAAAGCAAGGGGTGTGCCAAGTTGCAGAAGTGTGTGATGCCGCAGGCTGTGGCGGGTGTGAGGCTAGGTTGATGCACCATTGCAGGGCGTGTGGTGCATGTTGGGGCATCAAATCCCCCCTGCCCCCTTTTTCAAAGGGGGGGTGAAAACAGCGCCCATATCCATCACGCGCTCACCGTTTTGAATGGTGCTTTATTCCCCCCTTTGAAAAAGGGGGGTTAGGGGGGATTTGGATTTAGCCCAGCATCTCAAAAATGTCGATTACGTTCTGCGCGACCTGCACCAGGCGCTGATTGCGCTCCATGGCGAGTTTGCGCAGGGCGCTATACGCTTCTTCTTCGTCAAAGCCGCGCTGTTTCATCAATAATCCCTTGGCGCGCTCGACCCGTTTGCGTTCGCTAAGTTTGTCGCGGGTTTGCTCCAGTTCCTCGCGCATGGCCTGAAACTCGCGGAAACGGGCAATGGCGACATCAATAATCGGGCGTACACGTTTAGCGCTCAAACCATCGACGATATAAGCGCTAACCCCCGCGCGCACGGCTTTTTGGATGGTGTCGCTGTCGTCCTGGGCGGAGAACAGGATAATCGGACGCGGGTTTTCGCGGGTCACAATGGCCATTTTTTCCAGGGTGTCGCGGTCGGGCGAGTCAAGCTCAATAATGACTACATCCGGCTGGAGACTTTGCACCTGCTGCGGCAGGTCGAGCGTGGAACTGACGCGCGCAATAATCTCGTGCCCCGCATCGCTGAGCGCTTGTTCAAGGATGGCTGAGCGCCCGGTCAGGTCGTCGATCAGTAAAATGCGTAGGCGAGGAGGCATGGGGATACGTGCGGTAATGAGTGGGGTTGCTCGTTGTACGTGCAAGAATCGCTCCAAGTTGCGTGCGAGAATGATGCAACGCAGGCTATTCGGGGTGCTTCACATCAGGCGTTATAGCCGTCTGGCCAATGTGTTCAATAGGCCCTAAACGGTCTCGGCCACCATGCTTGGCCGCGTAAAGCGATCGGTCGGCGGCATTGTAGAGATCCATGAACTCGGTGGTGCCGTTTTCGCAAATGGCGAGACCCATGCTGACCGTGAGGCGTTTCAAGTCGGTTTTTTCATGTGGGATATTGGCGTGTGCCAGCATGTTGCGCAGTCGGTCAGCACAGGCTTCAGCGCCAGCTGCATCATTCAGCGTAAGGAGTACAGCAAATTCCTCGCCCCCCATGCGTGCGGCGAGATCCGTTTCAGCGCGCGTGGATTGCTGCAAAATACGACCAAGCGCTTGCAGGGCACGATCGCCTTGCGGGTGGCCATAGTGGTCGTTGTAAACTTTGAAAAAATCGATGTCAAGAATGAGCAGTGCCACGCGGGTATGGTTACGGCGGGCACGTCGCAATTCAGTTTCAGCGAAGGTGCTTAAGCGTCGTCGATTGGCGAGTCCAGTGAGCGTGTCCGTATGGGCCTCGCGCGTTATGCGTTGTAGTTGTGCGGATGAAATAACAAAGAAGTTAAGCATGATGCCGACGATGAGTGCGGATGGCGCAAACCAGATATCAGCCAGCCACATTAAGCCAAACGATAAAGCCAGCACGCCGAGCAAGGCCAATGTGTGCAGTAGAAGAAGCTTTGTGATTTTGACGTATTTTTTTGAATGCAGAGCGCCTAACAGAGCCATGACAATCAATGCGATCAATCCATTGATACCTAGGTTAAGCGTATTGATTTCTGAGCCGCTAATGAGGCTGCGAGCAGCAAGCGCCATAAATTCAACGCCGGTAAGTTCATTAGCGCCGCGCCCCGATAAGGCGGGGGCACGCATCGTGGTGGTCGCACCCGCTGCGGTTACACCGACCAAGACAATTTTATTGTGCAGTTGTGCCGCTGCACCGCCTTGCAGCACTTCAGCGGCGGAAATGATGGGCGTAGGTTTGTCGAGTAGCCTGAAATCCAAGCTGAGCGAATCTTGCGCGCCTGATTGTAAGAGTGAGGAGGCGGCTTGCTGTGGGTTAGGTGGGGCAACATTTTCGTCCCAATCTGAACGGGCGTTCGGTTGAGCATTGCTGCGTTGCCCGTGATGGTCGGCCAAACGCATTACGGCGAGAGAAAAATGCGGCCAAGTGGTTTGGTCAAGCCCAGCGTATAGCAAACAGCGGCGGATATGATTGTCGCTGTCGGGTTGGGTGAGAACGTGCCCCAGTCCCGCTGCGCCGTCGCGAAACATGGGAAGTGGCTTAATTTCAATAAGTTGCCCCTGGTTTTCCAGGCGTGCAAAGCCGACAGGCAAAATGACGCGACCATTAAGTCGAATAGCTTGCGCGAGGCGTTGGTCAGCATCTTGGTTTTCGGTATCTTTCTCGCTGAGAATGATGTTGTAACCTACGGCGCGTGCCTGTGCGGTGGTGAGTTGCTCAATGAGCTGCGCTTGCAGATCGCGTGACCATGGCCAACGGCCATAGTGCAGCAGGCTGGCTTCGTCAATGGCAACAATGACAACATCATCGGCTAAATTGCTCTTGGCATGAGTGATGGGCGGCGCCAGGCGAATCTGCGCATCATAAAATGCGTAATCCAGCCAAGGCAGTCCGCCG
>DYLI01000023.1:0-11884 GCA_020722165.1 Halothiobacillus neapolitanus
GAGGGCATTGTGCAGCGCGAACTGCGTCATGCGCGCTGGTCGGCAGGCTCGTCATCGGCCAATGTCATGCTGGATGCGGCGGCCGAGTTGCGCGCCTTAATGCAGGCCATGCGCCTGATTCACCGTGAGCGTGGCGTGCGCTTTGAGTTGAGCCTGCCGCAAAGCGTTATGTGGCGCATGGATCGGGAAGACTTGCACGAATTATGCGGTAACTTGCTGGATAATGCGGCGAAATGGGCAAAGTCGGTCGTGATCTTGAGCGTAGTCGCGGACAATGCACGCTGGCGCATCCAAATCGAAGACGATGGCGCGGGCGCGGATGTCGCCTTGATGAATGCCGAATGGACACGCGGGCGACGGCTGGATGAAAGCACGCCGGGAACGGGCTTGGGTTTGGCGATTGTGGGTGAAATTGTGGCGGCGTATGAGGGTGATTTAAGTTTTGCAGTGAGCGCCGCGCTAGGCGGTTTGTGCGCATGCGTGAGCTTACCCAGGGCATGAAAAGCGCAATAGGATTTACGTAAAATGCACGGCTAACCAAATCGTTGGCATATTCTCTGCGGTTAATTCAACCCGATGACGCTGGCCTTTGGCGATCAGCACATAATCGCCAATACACAGGTTCATCTGCCAACAACGACCCGCCGCAGCATCCTCAAACCCAAGCCGCGCCTCACCCGCCAATAGCAGCACCCACTCATCCCAATCTTGTTCATACCAAAACCCCGGCGGACTGGCCTGCCCGTATGACACAATGCGCTCGATGCGGCAACCGGGGCGGGTGAGCAGGTCGTCAAAGCTCTCGCCGTGCGCGGCATTGGGTAGGGGGCTAAAAATATTGTCGCGCATCATGCTTCCGCAGGCTCTCAATACTCAAGCGTGACCACAATCGGCATTGGCGAATAATACGTTCCTGGCTCAAGGCTGCTTTGATTGCCGGGAATGCGGCCATAGACGGTATGAGTCGCGGAAGCGCTGGTGCCAAACGAGGGTATTTTCACACTTCCGCTCACGCGTTCCGCCGCTCCACCATCCCCCCAAACGGCACTATAGGATGCACTCGTGTACAGGTTGTAAAGCATCACGCTATTGACTCCGCCCGTCAGCGCGCGCGCGCTGTAGCTACCGCTGCCTACACTTAGGGCAAGCGTATATTTCACATTGATCGCCCCCGGAAGCGGAAGAGGCGTGTCGCGACTGCATGTCACTGTGATGTCTGATCGGCTATCCAGCGTATTGAGCAAATCGTACTCCCCAAAGTCCATACCCTGCGCACTCACACTGCAATTGGCGGCATACACCGCTGGGCACAGCATCAGCCAAACCAGCCCCGCGCTCCAGATTTTGAGTTTCATCGACGCACCCCCTCGCAGGTAAACGCTCCCAAATACGGGATAGGATCATCACTCGGCTTAAATGCCACATGCACTTCGCACGTCTGCTTCTTCCACGTCACTTCAAGCACATTCTCGGCGCTTAAGCCCGTGAGATAAACCATACCTCGCATCGCCACCGGCGCAACCTCTTTTGCACCGCGCAAGCGCACTGCCGCGCCCACCGGCATTGGCTGTCCATCTTCAAGTACAAGCATCAGCTCCGCACCATTCGACGGCTTGACCGGGAACGGCACCACCGTAGCACTGCGATAGTAAGGAACCGCGTTCATCTTTAAGGCATCAACCTGCGCGTCCAGTGGCAAATCGCGTTGTTCAATCCCCACCAGGTTACGCTCATACGGACGCAGGCGTGTAAGCAGAAAATTACCCTCCGTATTGGTGCGCCCAACCAGATGGTTTTCGGAATACACGCGCACATCGGCGTAGCCGGGAACCTGCACCAAGCCAAAGCTGCCATCAATGCGCCGCGTGGGATACACAGCCCCCTCCAGCCAGGCCAGTGCGCCCGTCGCATTGGCGCGCACGCCCGTTACATCATCGCGCCGCGCCACCTCGGCGGAGTACAGCCCAAAGCCCGTCTGCACACTACCCATCGCATCCGCCCGCCCTCGGTCGCTGGCCGTCACGCGATAGCCAAAGCCATCGCCGACCGGCACCGACTGCTGCGCTTGCGCCGTCAGCTCGCTCTGCCCATTCGAGTAACTATTGCTCAAGCTGGCATTGGAGCGCTCACCAAACGGCACGGTCAGCCCGGCGAATACGCTGGTTTCACGCGCATTCATCAGCGACTGCATCACCGACAGATTGAAATACGCCACGCGCCCCAAGGATACGCTGTACGAAGCCGTCACCACCTCGGAGCTATCGCCCACACGCGCCTGAGATTTTGCCCAGGTCAGACCGAACGAACCCAGTGCAGTATCGCGATAGCCGATATTCGCCCCCGCACGTAACGAAGGCGCAAGCTCATCCACCGCCATGCCCAGTTGCGCAAAATCGCGGCTGGCCATTTGCACAATGCCGCCAAAGCTCAGGCCGAGCGTGCGCCGCTCAAAAATCAGACTGGCGAGGCCGCCCGCCTGCCCTTCGCGCTCACTGGCCGCCAACTGTGCGCCCAGCACGCCAAATTCGCCGACTTGTAGCGCCGCGCCCACCCCTGCCGTAGCCTGATCTTCCACCACCTCAAGGCTCAACTCGCCGGTGAAATAATCCGTAAAACCGCGCCGATGCCGCGCCGAAGCCAGCCAACGCCCATAGTCATTGCTGGCAATACCATAGTTTTCGCGTACCAAGCCCGCGTTGTACGAGAAATCATCCAACCCCGGTGCCAGCAGCGTCGGACTGTTGTAAATCGGCAGGCTGTACAACTGCTCGCGTCCTAAAATGTCGCGCACCACCACATTGATATTGTTCAAACCCGTTTGTGCCGGCAAATCCGTAATCGAAAACGGCCCCGGCGGCACATCCCGACTCGAAGTCAGTACATTATTGAGGTAAATGTCCATCGTCGAAGGCAACACCGCCTCGCCCGCTGCCGCCTGTAAAGGGAAGGTAATCTGATAAGGATTCGTGGCAAAGTTGGTACCATATTGCACCCCGCCAAAACGCACCGAACGCCCCCACTGGCTGGCGGGCTGGTTCATGGTATCGCCGAGGCGAAAACTGGTGATTTTTGCCGGATTGTCCATGACCCAAGCCGTATCCAGGCGCACAACGTTCTCAATGCCTACCCCTGTCGGGGCATAGGCATCCGCACCTTCGCTATGCCGCACCAGCCCACTCAATGTGCCCGTGCCGTACTCGTTAAACACCCCCAGATCAAGCAAGGCCGAGGTTTGAGTTGCCGATCGCACGTTTTCTGCAAACACATCATAGTTCAGAAACCCGCCACGCCCCGGCGGCGCAACCGGGGCAGCGGGATCGGCACTGCGCCGCGTTGCACCCAGCTGAGTCAACTCAAACGCGCCCGCCGGAACATCAAGCTGCAAAATCTGACGCGCCGTGTCGAGCGTGTAACTTGAGCCCTTAATGGCACTCAGCGCGAAGTAGTTTTCCCCGTCCACCACCTGCGGCGCAACCTTGGGGGTGCGCAAACGCCATTGCTGCAAATCAGCCGCAGACACATAACGCTCCCCCGCAGTATCACGCAACACCAGCACCGGGCGGGTCAAGCCTTGCTGATTCACATCCACCACCAGAAATTCATCCACCCAGCCGCTTGCATCCTCCGTGGCAAAGACCACAGACGACAGCACGGCCAGCAGAGTGAAGCCGATTAAGCACGTTTTAAGCCGCCTCTCCCGCAAGCGGGGGAGCGCTGGGGTGAGGGTGTATTGCAACCGCGTAGCCCGGATGAAGCTCAGCGTAATCCGGGAATCGCCGTGCTGAGTGTGAGGCTTGCCCCGGATTAGCATCCGGGCTACTGCAATGTTCGAGATCTCAGAAAAGATCATAAACAGGCTCTTACCCAGCAAGAAAATGCCGCAATTACGGCGCTTGCAGAGGAACATCCAGCTCAATCCGCTCACTATCCGAGCCGCTCTGTACGCGCAACACGGACACCGACGGCGCAAGCGGGGCGTTGGGTTTCAGCAGCCACTCCCGCACCTGGCCTGCCAGCACATAGGCCATGTCATTCACCACCGCCACAGGTTTACCTTGTCCGGCAAGGTAAAGCCCCAGAGCGCTAAGCTGCACATGCACATTGCCCTGATTGCTCAGGCGCAAACGCAGCCGCCCATCGGCCAAACGCTGCGCGCTCCAGTCCAGCTTGCGCACCATCTCATTGGGCTGCACAAACACTGGCAGGCTAATTTTCAAAGCCATTTGCACGGTCTTTTTACCCGCTTCCAAGGCACCGGGAACCTCTTGCAAGAACAGGCGGTAAGTGCCTTGGCGCGCAGGATCTGCCGCCGCCCTGCGCAAGCCGACGCGGATCAGTTGCACCGCCCCCGGCTCTAGGGTGAATACCGGCGGCGAGGCCACAACATCACGGCTCGGTGCGTACACCTCCTTGCCGCTATCCTGCGCCCAGCTTACGGTTTCTAGCTGCATAACAACGGCAGTGTCACCTTTGTTGCTTAGCTTAATCAGCGCACTACCCAGCCCCGGCGCAAGATCAACCCGCTGTGGAGTGATCGACAAATTTGCGGCAAGCGCGCCAGGCGAACTGCTAAACAATGCACATAAAAAAGCCACAGCAAGTAGCGCGGCTTTTGCTGTGGCGTAATAAGCTCGACCCATTATCAGTAGGTAAGCGTTACGGTGATAGTGTCTTTATAGTCAGTAGCATCAAGAGCCGCTTGGTTAGCTACGCTATCCACGATGCGACCATAGACAGGAACGGTGATGGTATTCCCTGCTGCCAAACCAGCCCCCGTACCAGACACAGTGTCAGTACCAACGGTAGTACCCCAAACTTGTGAGCGGGCATTATCACGATACAACTGGTAAGCAAGAGTACTTGCAACCGAAGCACTGCTCATAGTGCGGTTTGTCGAAGTCCCCTGGTCAAGTCCAATATTAAAAGTACGCCCAGACGCACAACGAACAACAATATTCGAGGTACTATCCTTTAAGCCGTCTCCTGGGACGTATGAACCAAAGGCAAGTGCAGACGCGCTATCGATAATACAAGCATTGGCAACTGTCGCAGTCACATCAAAGGTCGTTGTCTTTGTCGCCGCGCTCGCCGCGCCCATAACCATCAGACCTGCTGCCGTGGCAGCAATCAACATCATTTTTTTCATGACTCATCTCCTTTGCCGTTTAAGTTTCAACCGATTTTTGTGCTATTGAGCGTTGGATAATATGCCTTTACTTGGAAAGGTCAATAAGTTAAGGAGGAGGTGGATAAAATAATGTATGACCATGTGAATCTGGGGCTTATCCATACGACTTGATGAAGTTTGAAGTGCTGCACGTTGTCATCACGACTGAGGTGGCGTGTGTGAAATTTTGCGCTGGTGTTGGGGTACCGTCCTGTAAAAGGGGATTTTTCCCTAAACCATCCGCACAGACGGCTTAGGCCACTCATGTCTTGTGGGGGTGCTCCGCGCGACAAGGTCTAGGTTCGTGCGCGGTTGCAGTCGAGGATAAATCCGTCCCTACAGGATAATGCTCACGCACAAACCATCGTAAAGAGATCCTTGTACAGAAGCCGAGCCAACAGGGGTGCAGAACCGTAAGCATCATGCTACTTTGCTCCGATGCTTCCGGAATGTTTAACAGGTTTTACCCCATGCTGAAATTCATACCATTCTCGATTCTCCTTTTATTAAGCATCGCCGCCTGCAAGGAAACCTCACCCGTGGCTGAAGCCCCTCGCCCGGCGCAGGTTTGGACGGTCAATGAGAACGCCCAGTCGCCCGAGCAGCGTTTCGCCGGTACGCTGAATGCGCGCTTCGAGGCTGATCTAGCTTTCCGCGTCGGCGGCAAGGTGGTGGAGCGCAGTGTCGAGTTGGGGCAGAGGGTGCAGGCCGGGCAAATGTTGGCGCGGTTGGATGCGGCCGATCTGGATTTGGCAGTCACGGCGGCGCGCGCTGAATTGGCTGGAGCGGAAGCCGATCAGCTGAAGACGCAGCAGGAATTGGTGCGCGTGCAAGACTTGTATGCGCAGAAATTTTTGGGCAAGTCGGCGCTGGATGCGGCGGTGGCGGCACGGGATGCGGCGAATGCACGGGTCAATGCCTTGCGCGCCCAGTCCAAGCAAAGCGGCAATCAGGCGCAGTACAGCGCCTTGCTCGCTAGCAAGCCGGGCGTGATTACAGCGGTCAACGTGGAGCTTGGGCAGGTGGTGGCTGCCGGTGCGCCGGTGTTGCGTATTGCTTACGATGGCGAGCGCGAGGTGCATGTGCGCGTGGGCGAGGCGAGTGCGCAGGCCTTTGCGCAAGCTTTGCAGCAGAATCAAGGTGTAAAAATCAGCTTCTGGTCGCGTCCCGGCGAGTCTGTGGATGGGCGGGTACGCGAGATTGCCCCGGTGACGGATGCGACCCGTTCGGTGTTGGTGAAAATAAGCGTACCGCAGCTCCCTGACGGTTTGTCGCTTGGATTGAGCGCTGAAGCTTCTTTGCCCACGCAGGACAAGGCGGGCGAAACCTGGCTGCCTGCATCGGCACTGTTCCAGCAAGGCGACAAACCTGCCGTGTGGGTATTGAATACCGATCATGCCGCCAAGCTTCAGGCGGTGTCGGTGGTGCGTTACGAGCATGATGGTGTGGTGGTGCGTGGTTTGGCGGTGGGTCAACTGGTGGTGGCTGCCGGGGTGCATACCCTGCATGAGGGGCAGATGGTGCGGCCTGTGACCTATGATGGAGCTGCCGTGCGGGGCGGCGTATGAGCGGCTTCAACCTTTCTGTATGGGCGCTGAACCATCGCGCCTTCGTGCGCTATCTGATGGTCTTGATCCTGGTGTTGGGCGTATTCAGCTACGGCAAGCTCAGTCAATCCGAAGACCCGCCGTTTACCTTTAAGGTGATGCTGGTGCAGGCGCAATGGCCGGGCGCGAGTGCGCGCGAGATGGAATTGCAGGTGGTTGATCGCATCGAGAAGGTGATTATGGAAACGCCGTATGTGGACGTGGTGCGCAGCTTCACCCGTCCCGGCGAGGCCAATATCATCGTCATGGCCAAAGACAGCGCGCCGTCTAGCGCCATGGCGGGCATGTTTTACGACATTCGCAAGCGCGTCGGCGACATCAAGGGCAAGCTGCCGCAGGGTGTGCAGGGGCCGTTTTTCAATGACGAATTTGGTGAAACCTACGGCAATATCTTTGCCCTGACCGGCGACGGTTTCAGTTACGCACAGTTGCGCGACACGGCGGATCGAATGCGCAAGGAGCTGTTGCGCGTGCCGGATGTGGCCAAAATCCTGCTGCTGGGCGAGCAGGATGAGCGTGTGTTTATCGAGTTTTCCAACGCCAAGCTGGCCAACTTAGGTTTTTCCGTGGCGCAGATGGTGGCGGCTTTGCAAGCGCAGAATGCGATTACGGCCAGCGGCATTTTCAACACGCCATTCGAGCGCATCGAAGTTCGCCCGGATGGAGTGTTTGAAAACATCGAAACCCTGCGCAATCTGCCGATCAAAATTGGCGAGACCACGTTACGTTTGAGCGAGGTCGCCGAGGTGCGGCGTGGTTATATCGACCCGCCGACCACGCTGTTCCGCTTCAAAGGGCAGGAGGCCATCGGTATTGGGGTGTCGATGCGTGCGGGGGGAGATGTGATTGCGCTGGGCAAGCATCTGGATGAAGGCTTGCAGCGCATCGAGCAGCAACTGCCCGCAGGCATGAGCCTGCACCGGGTCAACGACCAACCGCAGGCCGTGAAGCGCGGGGTGAATGAATTTGTAATGGCGGTGGCGGAAGCACTGGTGATCGTGATTGCGGTGAGTTTTTTGAGTCTGGGGATGCGCGCCGGGGCGGTGGTGGCGCTGTCGATTCCGCTGGTGATGGCGGCGACGTTTCTTTGCATGTATCTGTTTGGTATTGGGCTGCACAAGATTTCGCTGGGTGCGCTGATTCTTGCCTTGGGCTTGCTGGTGGACGACGCGATTATCGCTGTGGAAATGATGGCGGTAAAAATGCACCAAGGCATGGCGCGGCGCGAGGCCGCGACTTACACCTATAAACACATGGCGCTACCCATGTTGACCGGCACATTAATTACCGTGGCGGGCTTTATTCCGCTGGCGCTGGCGCAATCTTCGGTCGGCGAATTCACGCGTTCATTGTTTCAGGTGGTGGGCATTGCCTTGTTGCTGTCTTGGCTCGCGGCAGTGATTGTGATTCCTTATCTTGGTTATCTTTTGCTCAACGACCGCGAGCATGAAAAACCGCGCTCGGGCGCAAGCCGATGGCTGCAGCGCATGTCAGAGGGCTTTTACGCCTGGTTTCGCCGTCTGGTTGCGCTGTGCGTGAATCATCCGCTCAAGGTGCTGCTGCTCACCCTGCTGGTTTTTATCGGCTCGCTGGCGCTGTTCGGCAAGGGTGTGCAAAAGCAGTTTTTCCCTGATGCCACTCGGCTGGAGTTGATCGTCGATCTGCGCCTGCCCGAAGGTGCATCCATTGAAGCTGCCACGCGCGAAGCCGCCCGGCTGGAAGCGTTTTTGCACACGCAGGACGCGCACATCAGCAACTACGCGGCCTATATTGGTGAAGGCTCGCCGCGTTTTTATCTGCCGCTGGATCAGCAGCTCAAGGCGGCCAATTTCAGCCAATTTGTGATTACCACCAAGAGCCTGGCTGACCGCGAGGCGCTGCGCGACAAACTGCGTGTGCTGCTGGATGAAAGCGGCGAGTTTGCCGCCGTGCGCGGGCGAGTGATTCGTCTGGAAAACGGCCCGCCTGTGGGCTATCCGGTGCAATTCCGCGTGTCGGGTGAAGGTGCGTCCGAAGACGGCTTCATAACTCTGCGTGAGCAATCTGAAAAACTGGCTGCGCTGATGCGGCAGAATCCGCATCTGGTGAATGTGCATCTGGACTGGAACGAGCTGTCCAAAGTCATCCGCCTGAACATCGACACACCGCAGGCCATTGCACTGGGCATAAACCAGCACACGCTGGCGCAAACGCTGCAAAGCGCGCTGCAAGGACAGGCCGTGAGTGAATTCCGCATCAATGACCAGACCATCCCGATCGTGCTGCGCGGCGCGGAGGACGAGCGCGGCCTGCTATCAAGCCTGGCCGCAATCAGCGTGCCGACGGCCAGCGGAACGACGGTGCCGCTGGCGCAACTGGCACGCATCGAATATGGCTTGGAAGACGGCATTATCTGGCATCGTAACCGCACGCCGACGATCACCGTGCGCGGCGACATTTACGATGGTACGCAAGCGCCGACCGTGACCGCGCTCATCGAGGCTCAGCTTGGCGACTTGCGCGCTCAGTTGCCACTCGGTTACAGGCTGGAAACCGGCGGCGCGGTGGAAGAAAGCGCCAAGGGCAATAACTCGCTGGCTGCCAGTGCGCCGCTATTCCTCGTGGTGGTGTTGACCCTGCTGATGATTCAGTTACAAAGCTTCCAGCGCACGGTGCTGGTGCTGCTGACCGCGCCATTCGGCATTATCGGCGTGGCACTGTTTTTGTGGGGCTTCGACAAACCGTTCGGCTTCGTCGCCCTGCTCGGCACGATTGCGCTCTCCGGCATGATTATGCGCAACTCGGTGATTCTGGTGGATCAGATCGAACGGCATATTGAGGAAGGACTGAGCGCGCACCAAGCGATTATCGAATCCGCCGTGCTGCGTTTCCGCCCGATCATGCTCACCGCGCTGACCGCGATTTTAGCCATGATCCCGCTGTCGAAAAGCGTGTTTTTTGGCCCGATGGCCGTGGCGATCATGGGCGGGTTGTTGGTGGCTACCGCGCTAACCTTGCTCTCGCTGCCAGCGCTGTACGCAGTGTGGTTCAAGATGACGCGGGGGAAGGTGGCGTTTGAGCAGGCGCAGATTGGTTGATCGCCTAGACAACCGCTCCAAGGTCAGTTCTCAAACCCAGTTTTCAAGCCGTAAAGCTGTCACGCGTGAAAATTCGCGCATATTGTTGGTGACTAAAATCAACCCCTCGCTGCGCGCGTGAGCGGCAATATGTAAGTCGTTCAAACCTATACATTGTCCGCTGCGCTCCAGTTCAGCACGAATCTGACCGTAATGTTGCGCCGCCTTCATGCCATAAGGCAGCACTTCAAGGCGACTGACAAAATCTTCAATCACCGCAAGATTGGCCGCAATCCGGTCACTTTTTTCGGCACCATGCAGCAACTCAGCCAAGGTAATCGAGGAAATGGCCACGCGTGTAGCGTGAGCGTTGAACGTAGCCATAACCTCGATCGGGCGGCGCTTGAGGACATAAATGACGATATTGGTATCAAGCAAATGACTGAGCATTAAAGCGGCTCGCGTTCTGCTTGCTCTTGCGAGGCACGCTCAGGCAAGAAATCTTCACTTAGCTTCTCCGTGCTGAGGAAAAAGCTGTCCCATGTGGCATTGACGGGCGCGATAATGCGCTCCTTGCCGCGCGCGCGCACGCTGACCAACTTGACATCTTCCGGCAGGCGCAACGCCGCAGGAATACGCACCGCTTGGGTGCGATTGTTAATAAAGACTGAACTTGTGGTCATTTGCCCACCCATGCCGTGATTTGTATACGGCATGAGTATATGGCTCGCATCATTTTCGAACAAGCTTGTTTATGGCCGGGCGCTATAAAACTTCATCGGCACAGTCTTAATCTCCCGCGCCCGTTGCTGCACCACATTGCGCTTGAGTTTGCCGACCACGTGCATTTCGCAGGGTTTGCAGTCGAACACCAGCTTGAGTTTTTCGGTGCCGTTGATGAGTACCAGCGGTTCGGCCTTGATCGTGCCATGCACGCCGGTAACGCCTTTGGTCTGTTTGGGGCACAGGCTGAGTGAATAACGCACGCAATGCTTGGTAATCATCAAGCTCACTTCGCCTTCTTCTTCATACGCTTCAAACGCCGCTTCGATGACTTTTACGCCGTGTTTGGCGTAAAAGTCATGCGCCTTGTGGTTGAACACGTTGGCAAGGTAGCTCAAGGTTTCTGCCGGATAGGGCACGGGCGGTTCGACCGGCTTGGCGCGCGGCAGGCGTTGCAGCGCGTTTTTGCGCACGGCTTCCAGCGCTTCAATGCCTTCGCGGCGCAAGTTGTTGATGCTGGAGGCGGGTACAAACCACGGCTGCGACAAATTCAACTCAATCTCAAGCGGGGCAAAAATCGTCGTACCGAGCTTGCCCAGGTTTTCGCGCAAACTGGCTTCGGCGCGCGCGGTATCCTTGGCGGGTTCCTTGTTTAACGGCATCGCCACGCGGGCGCAATAGCCGTCGCTATCGCTCAGGCTCAAGGCGAGGCCGTCGGCGGTTTCTTCAAGATTTAACCGAACATCAATACGGCGTTCAGCCGATTTTTTCTCTAAGCCACGCACCCAGTCCATATCGCGGTTGCGGTTGATTTCCGTGCCGACTTTCAAATGGCGCAACTCGGCCAGCGGGTCTTTCGGCACGACTTTCCAACGGCCTGAAGGCAGCTTTTCAGCGGTGTTAATCGCCATGCCTACCAGCTCTTTGTGCAGGTCGAAATAACACAAGCCGTCGCCGTTGTGTAGCATGGCCTCGGCCTCGTTCATTTCCAATTCGACCGAGTCTTTGTTGATCTTGTGTACAAAACCGATGACTCGACCGGGATTCTTGGGTGAATCAAACGCGCCGATGTCTTCCTTGCGCCCGTTAACGAAATAATCGCTGGCATCGCGATTAAAGTTTTGCGCCGGTTCGGGGGTAAAGCTGAACGACGAATGACCACTTGAGGCGCGAGCCAACTCCGGGCGCTCGGCCAAAATCTCGTCCAGCAACAAGCGGTAGTGCGCCGTAATGTTTTTCACATACGCCATGTCCTTGTAGCGACCTTCGATTTTGAAGCTGCGAATGCCCGCATCGACCAGCGCGGCCAGATTGGCGCTCTGGTCGTTGTC
>DYLI01000023.1:11984-17286 GCA_020722165.1 Halothiobacillus neapolitanus
CCTCAATGCCAATGTCGGCATCACGTGCCGGGGCGAGGAGTTCGAGTTGATGGTCGAGCATGATTCAGGCCTCTGTTGTTGCCGCCTTAACCGCCGCGTCGTGTGCCGCCATGCCCCGGACGACCACCCGCACCCGCCGGGCGTGGGCTGCGCGCCTCGTTGCCGGGGTGTTGGGTGCTGCCTGATGGACGACCGCCCGCAGGCGCGGCGCGGCCAACGCTTGGTGCGGCACGGTTGCCATTGCGATCATTTGGGCGATCACCAGCGCGCTGAACATCACGTTGGCCACCGCCGTCCGCACGCGGAGGACGCGGTGCATTGCCACGACCGCCGCCGCCACGATTTTGTCCATTGGCAATCGGTTCGGGTTTGATGTTTGGGTCAACCTCGAAACCCGGCACGATTTCACGCGGCAAGTCGCGCTTAATCAGACGCTCGATGTCACGCAGCAATTTGAGCTCATCCACGCACACCAAGGAAATGGCCTCGCCCGTAGAGCCCGCACGACCGGTACGACCAATGCGGTGCACATAATCTTCCGGCACATTCGGCAACTCAAAATTCACCACATGAGGCAGCTCGGCAATATCAATACCGCGTGCGGCAATATCGGTCGCTACCAGCACCGCCAGACTGCCGGACTTGAACTCGGACAGTGCCTTGGTGCGCGCCGACTGGCTCTTGTTGCCGTGAATCGCCATGGCCGGAGTGCCGCCTTCGCTCAATTGCTCAGCCAGACGGTTCGCGCCGTGCTTGGTGCGGGTGAATACCAGCACCTGATGCCAGTTGTTATCCTTGATGAGCTTGGCCAGCAGGTGACGTTTTTTCTCGCGATCCACCGGATAAATTTTCTGCGCAATGGTCTCGGCGGTCTGATTGCGTCGCGCCACTTCAATCAAGGCCGGGTTGTCCAGCAAGCGGTCGGCCAGCGCCTTGATTTCATCCGAAAAAGTGGCAGAAAACAGCAGGTTCTGCCGCTTTTTCGGCAATAGCGCCAGAATACGCTTGATGTCATGCACAAAGCCCATGTCGAGCATCCGGTCAGCCTCATCCAGCACCAGAATTTCGACCTTGCTTAAATCGACATTGCCCTGGCTGTGATGATCGAGCAAACGCCCCGGCGTGGCGACCAAAATATCTACGCCCTTACGCAAACGGTCGGCTTGCGGGCCTGCGCCCACACCACCGAACATCACCATCGAGGAGAGTTTCAAAAAGCGCCCGTAGGTGCGCACGCTCTCTTCGACTTGCGCGGCCAATTCGCGGGTCGGGGTCAACACCAGCGCACGCACCACGCCACGACCGAGCGCAGCGGGCTTGCTGGCTTCCAGACGTTGCAGCATGGGCAGGGTGAAACCGGCAGTCTTACCCGTACCGGTCTGAGCGCCCGCCAGCAAATCGCCGCCGGACAATACGGCCGGAATGGCCTGGGCTTGAATTGGCGTGGGGACGGTGTAACCGGCTTCTTCAACGGCACGGACGAGTTCGGCGGACAGGCCTAAGGAGGCAAATGACATGGAGTGATTCCTGAAAAATAGTTGATTTTCGAAAACTACATTCTTGTAATTTTCGAGGGTATCGGCCTGTCGCCGATCTATTTCAGAACCAAGCGCCAGTCTAAGGCAGACAAAATGCGGGCGGCGGCGATTGACCTTGACCCAAAAGACACACGCCGCAAGACTGTTGCGGCGCGAGAGGTGCAATTCTAGCAGAAATGCAGAAGGCGCGATGCTTTAAGCCTTGGCGAGTGAAAGCGCTTTTTCAGGATTCGCTGCAACCACCTGCGGCAATTTATCCAACGCATCGAACGCGGCGCGCACATGGATAAGTGCCTTGTCGTGATGGCCGTCACGCTCATCAAGTTGCGACAGCAGGATGTGCGCCTCGGCATAAGCATGTTCATTGGCGGGAAGTTGCAACACCGTGTCGGCGTGGGCGCGCGCCTTGCCCCACAGATCCAATCGCCAGGCCATGTGCGCGGCGAAAAGGCTTAAATCGGCATTCGCCACGCCCTTGTTGCGCTCAATCAGCAACTCGGCGGCATCCAGCGCGCTGCGCGTCTGACTTGGGTTCATGCGCACTAGAGTTGCGGCAAGTAGCGCACCCGGGCGCTCACGCAACGCGGCAAGCAACATGTCGCTGGCCTGATCGTGTTCGCCGCAAGCAGCCAGCGCCACGGCCTTGGCCACCACAAGGCGCTCGCGTCCGCGCAGGCTTTTGCGAATATCGCGCCAAAAAGCCTCAATGGCGGGCACGCCTTGTGCCGCCAATTGCTCCAAACGTCCCTCGATTGCATCTTCTTCCAAGGCCAAAAGAGCCTCTTCCGGCAGGGCGCGCAGCTTGGTGAGCATCGGCAACTGTTGCAGTATGCCATCCCAGTCGCCCTGCTGGCGCTCGGCTTCGGTCAACAGGCGCAGCAAGGCTGGATGACGCGGGTCTTGCGCCGCCAGGCGCTGCACAATCGGCAGAGCCAAATCGGCACGCTGCGCCTGCATAAACCATTGCGCCTGCATCAACCGCACACTGGCCGCATTTTGCGGAAAGCTTTTCTCGGCCTGCTTCAACGCATCTTCGGCACGCGCACTCAAACCCTGCTGATGCGCGGCAAAGGCCTGCGCCATCAGCCAAACCCAGCGTGTTTGGGGCGTAGCGGTATGGCGCTTGCACAGCTTTTCCGACGCATCCCAATCGGCGGCGACCCACTGGCGCAGTACATGCTCAAGATCATCCCACTCGCGCGCTTCGAGCTTGCGTTGACGACGTATGCGCAACATCACAGGCACGCGCACCAGCCAGTTCAGCAACCAAAGCACAGCGGCAAATAGCACCACGCTGACCAGCGTCACACCGAGCAGCCCGGCCATGGTGGTTTCAATTTGCCAACTGCCCCAGCCGAGGTGCGCCGTGCCCGCATCACGCATGATGAGCAGGGCAATCGCCCCCACGGCAAGCGCAAGCGCGATCAATACCAAAAGAATGCGACGCATGATTTATGGCTCCTTGGTTTGTGTGGGTTCGGCGGGCGCAGATTCAGGTGCAGCGACGGGCTGACCCAGGGCGCGCAAAGCCGCAAAGGCGGGGGCAAAATCCAGTGCCTGCGGGCGATAACCCTGTTCCAGTGCCGCCGCAATATCCCGCAGTTGCGCCGTAGCCTGCTGCACTCGGGGCGAAGTGCTATCCAGCGTGGTGACCTGCTGCGCTTGCGTCAGTGCTTGCGCGCTCAGCTGGGCGGCCTCGTCCACATGCCGTGTGAGCAAGGCTTCGCGCGCTTTGAGCAGGGTTTGCGTGGCTTCTGCCAAGGGCGTGGGGCGATCAGCGTTCGGTGTGATGGCGGCAGGCCGCGCAGTGTTTTTCACCGTCATCCAACTGCCGAACCACGCCTTGGTTTGCGCCCACCAATCCGTCTGTTGTGCCGCCGCAATGGACGAACCCGCAACTTCACCCGCTTTTAGCGGTAAATTTGGCATGATCTGCGCAAGATTGAACATTTTCAGCGCCAATCCATCCCGATCCAGCGGCACACTCGAATCCAGCGCCCCGGCAAGTTGCTGCACGGCGTTACGCAACGCCAGCGATTCGCCGCCGATGGATGCCGCTAAACGCTCGACTTCACGCAACATCTGGCGCGCGCCAATCGGGTCATCCAGCGCACCGATGCGCAACTGCGCCGCGCTGAGCAGGCGCTCAATCTCGCTCAAGCGCCACTGGCTCGCATCCTGCCCCAATTTTTGATTAAGGCTATCCAAGCGTTGTTTGTGCTCTTTGAGCGCAGTTTGCAACTCGGCCACCGCAAGTTGCAAGGCGTGCTGCGTGCTTTGGGTATCTTCCGCCAGACGGCTCAACTCACTGGCTTTGGCGCGTTGATTTAATTGGGCATTTAGAGTCCCATCAAGCTCCGTCACGCGGTTTTGCAGTGCCGCAAGCGACTGTTGTTGAGCTTGCCACTGCCCATAACCCCAATAACCCGCACCACCCAAAAGCAATACCAGAAACAGCAAAAACCACATAACACTCCACACACCGCGCCCCGTGCTTTTGGGCTTGTTGACAGGCTTGAGTGCCTCCACGCGAGTGCTCTCTAGGGGCTCATCAGGCTTGGGTGAAAACGTCGTGTTGTCCGTCATGAGGATTCTCCTTCAGGTTGGGCGCAACGCAACAGTGCCGCAAACACCGCTGCATCGTCAGGGCTTGCGGCCATAATGCCACGATTCAGGCCGTGGGTTTTAGCCTGTTCTGCGATACGCGGATGCGCAAACACAAAATTCTGCGCACGCAACCATGCGGCATCGTCTTTTTCACGCGCTGCGTTGATTAAAATACGCAAGGCTTCGGACGACGTAATCACAAATGTAAGCACGCCCTGTTGGCGCAAGGCCACCATATCCGGCGACAAGGCCACCCGGCGATACACTACCGCGTGTTCGACCATCGCGCCGCGCTCACTCAAAGCTGTCGCTAACAGTTCGCGCCCACCCTCGCCGCGCACCAACAAAATGCGTTGCCCGGCAAGGTGTTGCAACTCCGGTAAAGCCAATACGGCCTCGCTGTCCGCACCCTCACGGGGGATCAAAACATGGCTGAAACCGGCTTCATGCAGGGCGCGCGCCGTGCCTTGCCCAATCGCCACAAGTCGGGACTCAGGCGACCAATCCGGCGCGGGCAGAACTGCCAAAGCCATCCGCACCGCATTCGGGCTGATAAAAATAACTACATCAGCGTGTGCCAGTTGCGCGTGTAAAACACCGGCATGAATGGGATTTGACGGCGGGGCAATGGCCAGCAAAGGCAGGGAGAGCACCTCGCCACCTGCCGCCTGAATGCGTTCAGCTAAAGCTTCGGCCTGCCCGGCAGGGCGGGTCAGGACAATGTGCAGACCGTGTAATGCGCTCACTCTGGCCTCTCATTTCAGTCGTAGCTCGGATGAAGCATGAGCGTAATCCGGTAATCGTTGTGTCGAACGTTAGGCTTACCCCGGATTGGCATCCAGGCTACAAGAAACGCACCTTATCCCCAAAACACCCTCACCCCAACCTTCTGGCGCGCGCGGGAGAAGGTCAAATCATGCAGCTGGCAGACACCTGATGCGCGTTGCTTATCCGGGCTACGGTGCTTAGCCGAGTGTGTCGCGTGCATCTGGCGTGATGATCTTGCGTTGTATGCCTTCCAATCGCTCAATCGTGCGGGCAATGGCAAGTAGCTCGTCCAACGGGCGCATGGGCTTTGGGGTGTCGAAAAGCTTCAGTCCGTGTAACGTGGCGTGGCGGCGCAGTAGCTCAAGATAGTCCGCACCGGGCAAGTGATG
>DYLI01000171.1 GCA_020722165.1 Halothiobacillus neapolitanus
GAGCTTAACGCCAAGCAGTTGCGCTTTGGCTTTGAAGGCGTGGCTGAATACAACGGCAAGCTGGTCGTTGCCCTCCAACGCGCCTGGGACAAGGAAGCCAACCCACGTTTGGGCATTTACGACCTGAACGCCAAAACCTGGTCATTCGTGTTCTACCCGCTGGATGCCGTAGCTTCACCCAATGGGGGCTGGGTCGGCCTGTCTGACATTAGCAGCCTCGGCAACAACCAGTTCCTCGTGGTTGAGCGTGACAACATGGGCGGGCCGGATGCACGCATCAAGAAACTCTACAAAATCGACCTCACCGGTGTGACTGCTGATTCCACGATCAGCAAAACCTTGGTGCGCGATGTGATGGCCGACCTGAAAGCGCCCGGCGGCAGTGTGATCGAGAAAGTCGAAGGTTCAGCCATTCTGCCGAACGGCAACGTTTTCATCCTCACCGACAACGACGGTGTGGATGACAACAGCGGCGAAACCCAGCTCATCAACTTGGGCAAAATCATCAAATAATGCCCCTGCATTGATTGATGCCTGACACAGGCCGCCCCAACGGGCGGCTTTTTTATGCCGCATAAACAGCAAACATGCTTATAATCCCCGCGCCACGTATCGTTTGATCTTCGCGCTGCGCGGCACTCACGTTTCAGGTGCGTGCGCTTTTTTAGGCTCACGTTAAACGGGAAACAGGTTCAAAGCCTGTGCTGCCCCCGCAACGGTACGTGTTTTTTGGCGCATCAATACAACCACTGTTCCCACAATGCGGAGCGGGAAGGTGATGTCGCTGTATGCACCAGCCCGGAGACCGGCCTGAAGCCTTTTTCACCAGACATGCGGGTGGGCGTGTCTCCTGATTTTTGGTCTGTCTATTCTCATGAAAAAACTCGCGCTTCCTGCGGCTATTTTTGCCGCGTTATCCCCTTATGTCCTTTTCGCCGCCGACGCGCTGGATGATGTCGTCGTCACCGCCACGCGCACCGCGCAAAACCTCAACGACACCCTAGTGGATACCAGCGTCATCACCCGCAAGGACATTGAACGCAGCCAAGCGCGCGATTTAATGGACGTGATGCAAGGCTTGCCCGGCGTGAGCTTTGCCAACAATGGCGGCGCGGGCAAAGCAACCTCGATGTACCTGCGCGGCACCAATGCCGATCATGTGCTGGTGCTGGTCGATGGCATCCGCATGGGCTCGGCCACCCTGGGCAGTTTTGCCTGGGAACAAATCCCGCTGGCGCAAATCGAGCGCATTGAAATCACCCGTGGCCCGGCCTCCAGCCTGTACGGCTCGGAAGCCATTGGCGGCGTGGTGCAGATTTTCACCCGCAAGGGCACACGCGACGGCTTTGCACCACGCGCCACACTGGGCGGCGGCAGCTACGGCACGTTCAACGGCTCGGCAGGCTTTGCAGGCGGCAATGGGCAGATGTGGGCTTCGGGCGAGCTGGCCTATGAGAGCACCGACGGCTTTAACGCCTATGAAGGTTCATCCAAATTCCAACCATATGAAGGCGACAACGACGGCTACCGCAACACCTCCGGCTCGCTGCGCGCCGGTGCCAAGCTGGGCGAATGGGGCGAAGCCGGGGTGAACTGGCTGCGTGCCGATGGCAAAAACGACTTTGACGGCAGCTTTGTGAACGAAGCCGACACCCGCCAGGAAGTGCTCGCCACCAACCTCAATGCCAAACCCTTGGACAATTTGAACCTGCTGTTCAATATCGGCCAAAGCCGCGACGAGTCCGACAATTTCCTCAATGGCAAATTCATATCCCGCTTCAACACTCAGCGCGATAATGCCTCACTACTCGCAAGCTACGCCCTAACCCCCGGCCAGACCCTGAGCGTCGGCGCGGATTACCTTAAAGATCAAGTCGATAGCACTACCACCTACACCGTGGACAGCCGCGACAACACCGGCCTGTTCGCCGAATGGCTGGGGCGCTTTGGCAGCTTCGACACCCAAGTCTCCGCGCGCCATGACGACAACCAGCAATTCGGCGGCCACGACACCTGGACGGCAGGCGCAGGCTACCGTTTCTCTCCCGAATTGCGCCTGAGCGCACTGGCGGGTTCGGCCTTCAAAGCCCCGACCTTCAACCAGCTCTACTTCCCCGGTTTCGGCAATAGCGATCTCAAACCGGAAGAATCCACCTCGTATGAAATCGGCCTCGATGGTCGCGTCGGCGGCGTGAACTGGCAAACGCGCCTGTTCCAGAACGACATCGACAACCTGATTGTCACCGCACGTCAGCCGAATGGAAACTACCTGCCCTCCAACTTGAATGAAGCACAAATTCGTGGCCTGGAAGCCAGCCTAGGCACACGTTTGGATCAACTCGATCTGAACGCCAGCTACACCTACCTCGACCCGGTGCAAGTCGGCGGCGTGAACGATGGCAAACTTCTGCCGCGCCGCGCGCAAAACGTGCTGCGTCTGGATGCCGATCAAGCCTTGGGCGCATGGCGCGTGGGCGCAACCCTCAACGCGGTCAGCGGTCGTTACGACGATGTCGCCAACACGCTACGCATGGGCGGCTACACCACCGT
>DYLI01000024.1:0-1040 GCA_020722165.1 Halothiobacillus neapolitanus
TTGTTTATTAAGCTGACCGGGCATGGCGTGGAGGATACGGTATGAATTTCATGCAGCAAATGCGTGCGTTATGGACGCTGTTGGAGCGCGAAACGCTGCGTTTTGTGCGTATCTGGCCGCAGACGATTATTCCGCCGATGGTCACCACGGCGCTGTATTTCATTATTTTCGGCGGGCTGATTGGTGTGCGGGTGGGCGAGGTCGGCGGCGTGCCGTATATGGATTTCATCGCGCCGGGTCTGGTGTTGATGGCGGTCATCAGCAATAGCTATGCCAATGTGGTGGCATCGTTTTTTAGCGCCAAATTTCAGCGCCATATCGAGGAGCTGATGGTTTCGCCGATGAGTCATCTCAGTTTGATTCTGGGCTTTATGGCGGGTGGCATGGCGCGCGGCATGGCGGTTGGCATGGCTGTGGCTTTGGTTGCGGCATTGTTTACCGATCTGTCGGTGGAAAACTGGGGGCTGGCGTTGTTGGTGATGTTGCTGACTGCGGCGGTGTTTTCGCTCGCCGGGATGCTGAATGCGATTTTTGCCAAGACTTTTGATGATATTTCGATTGTGCCGACCTTTGTGCTTACGCCGCTGACTTACCTTGGCGGGGTGTTTTTCAGCATCGAGTTGTTGCCGCAACCTTGGCGTGATCTGTCGCTGTTCAACCCGCTTTTGTACATGATTAATGCCTTTCGCGAGGCAGTGATTGGTGTGTCGGATGTGCCGGTGGGCTTGGCTTTGGGCTTGTTGTTTGGGCTGTTTTGCGTGCTGCTTGCGGCGTGTGTGTATATCTTGCGCAAGGGATGGGGTTTGCGCGGCTAAGCAGGCCGCTCATGATCATGTCGAAGGACGAAGCAAAGTAGCCCAGACGAAGCGCAGCGAAATCCAAAGTAGCCTCGCTTGGCGTGAAGCCTGCCCCGGATTGTTATCCGGGGTACATGAGCTTTCTTGCTTATCGCGGCTGATGCGCCTAGAGTGCGCCGCGAGTCGGCTAGACCATCGCTGTGTCCCTTGTGGGCATGGAGGAAAGTCCGGGCTCCATAGGGC
>DYLI01000024.1:1155-17076 GCA_020722165.1 Halothiobacillus neapolitanus
TGCGGTAAGAGCGCACCGCGAACGCTGGTAACAGCGTCGGCAGGGAAAACCCCGACCGGAGCAAGACCAAATAGGGGGGCGTTGATGTGGCCCGCAGAGTCCCCGGGTAGGTTGCTTCAGCTATGCGGTGACGTATGGCGCAGATGAATGATGGTTCTCGACAGAACCCGGCTTATCGGCTGGCTCAATATTTTTTTAACGCCCTCCCATCGTGGAGGGCGTTTTCTTTTAAACCATTGCCTGAAATGGGTTTTGTAACTTGCTGAATTTATTGGGTTGTGAGCCGGGGGTTTTGGGTTGACAAGGCTTTATAAGTCATTGTGAATAAAGCATTTTTTGTAAAAAACGGGCTTGCGCGTGGCAAATGAGGTGGCTATAGTGGGCTTATGTGGAAATAAGTGGGAAGAAGTGGGTAATTTTGCATGTTTCGTGGAATCAGTAACCTCAGTCTGGATGCCAAAGGACGGTTCGCGGTGCCAACGCGCTACCGCGAGCCTTTAGCTGTGCAGTGTGCGGGGGAATTGATTGTTACGGTGAGTGCCGATGCGCCTTGTCTTGCCATTTATCCCTTGCCGGTGTGGTTGGAGATTGAACGTCAACTGGATGCTTTGCCTGGCACCAATCGCAAGGCCATTCGCATCAAGCGCCAGTTGATTGGTCATGCCACCGAGGTGACGCTGGATGCCAGTGGGCGTTTGCTGGTGCCGCCGGAGCTGCGCGACTTTGCCAGCCTGGATAAGGGCGCGGTGTTGGTGGGGCAGGGTAAAAAATTCGAGCTGTGGGACGAGGCGGCATGGCGTGAAGCGATGTATGGCACGGATGACGAGGACGAAGGTGAAAGTCCTGAAGCTTTGGAGTTGATTGCACTATGACCGCCGCCATAAACGCGCCGCAAGCCCTGCATTTGCCCGTCATGCTGGATGAGGTTTTGACGGCGTTGAATGTTCAGTCGGGTGGAATATATGTCGATGGCACGTTTGGGCGTGGTGGGCATAGTGCGGCGATTCTGGCGCGTTTAGGCACTGAAGGTCGTTTGATTGCGCTTGATCGTGATCCATCGGCAGTTGCCGAGGCGCGTTGTCGCTTTGCGCATGATGCGCGTTTCACGATGGTTCACTCTGCATTTTCCGCATTGCGTGCCGCGTTGGAGCCGCTGGGAGTGTGGGGCAAGGTCAATGGCCTGCTGCTGGATTTAGGGGTGTCGTCGCCGCAGCTTGATGAGGCTGAGCGTGGGTTTAGCTTTATGCGCGATGGGCCGTTGGACATGCGCATGGATCCGTCGTGTGGCGAAAGTGCAGCCGAGGTGTTGGCGCATATCGATGAGGCTCAGTTGGCCGATATTCTTTGGCGTTTGGGCGAAGAGCGCTTTTCGCGCCAGATTGCCCGCGCTGTGGTGGCCGCGCGTAGCGAAACTCCAATCACACGCACGGGGCAGTTGGCCGAACTGATTTCCAAGGTGGTTTTCAAGCGCGAGCCGGGCAAGCATCCGGCCACGCGCAGTTTTCAGGCATTGCGTCTGTGGGTGAATCAGGAGTTGGCAGAGTTGGAAGCCGTGCTGCCGCAGGCGCATGAGGCGTTGGCGATCGGCGGGCGACTGGCGGTGATTAGCTTTCACTCACTGGAAGATCGCATCGTGAAGCAGTTCTTGCGCGGCGAGCAGGCACCTGAGTTGCCGCCGGAAATTCCCATGATGGTTGAACAACCGCCTGCCCAATGGCGAACGCTGGGGCGCGCCGGTAAAGCATCGGCCACGGAAGTCAGTCAAAACCCGCGCTCGCGTAGCGCGGTTTTGCGTGTGGCGGAGAGGCTTTTATGAAGCCATTGCTTGTGTTTGTCGCGCTGTTTTTGTGGCTGGGCGTTTTGGCTTCGGCGGTGGGCGTGGTGTACGCCGAACATCTGGAGCGCAAGTACGTTTTTGCGGCGGAAAAAGCCCAGCAGCATCACGATGAGCTGGAAATTGAGCGCGAGCGCTTGCAGCTTGAAGAAGCAGCGCTTGCTTCGCATGGTCGCGTCGATGGTATGGCGCGTAGCCGTTTGCAGATGGTTGCGCCGAATGCCGGTAGCGTGACCTTGGTGACCCTGCCATGAATGCGTTATTGGGCTTGCGAGCGAAACTGCCAGCAAAGTTTACCGATTGGCGCTTTTGGCTGGTGATAGGTTTGTTCTTTATCCTCGCAAACACCATGCTGTGGCGGGCGATGTACCTGAAAATTTCCCAGCGTGAGTTTCTCGAAAAACAGGGTGAAATGCGTTACGAGCGCGTACAGGAAATTGCCGCGCATCGTGGGCGTATTCTGGATCGTCATGGCGAGCCACTTGCGGTAAGTACGCCGATGGAGTCGGTGTGGGTGAACCCAGTTGATTTGGGTGCGTCGGTTAATCGCTTACCGGAATTGGCGCAAGTGTTGGGCGTGGATTTGGGTAAGCTCACAACCCAAGTGTTGCGCCACGCGGACAAGCGCTTTATGTATGTCAAACGCCAAGTTACACCGGAAGTCGGTGCGGCAGTGCGCGCCTTGCGTATAAGCGGTGTGAATACCCAGCGCGAATATCGCCGTTTTTACCCAACAGGTGAGGCGACGGTGCATGTGCTGGGCTTTACCAATATGGATGACGAGGCGCTGGAGGGCATTGAGCGCACCTATGATGACTGGCTGCGTGGTGAGCCGGGGGCGCGGCGCATTATCAAGGACTTGCACGGCAAGGTGATTGAAACCGGCGAGTTGATTCAAGAGGCACGACCGGGGAATGATTTAACGCTGTCGATTGATCGGCGTTTGCAGTACCTCGCGTACCGTGAATTGAAAGCCGCTGTGCAGGAAAACAAGGCCAAAGCGGGTTCGGCAGTGTTGCTGGATGTGCGCACCGGCGAGATTCTGGCCATGGTCAGTCAGCCGTCGTTTAACCCGAATGATCGCGGTAGCCTGCGCCCGAATCTGGCACGTAATCGCGCCATGATTGATAACTTCGAGCCCGGCTCGACCATGAAGCCATTTGCGGTGGCGGCGGCGATGCAGACTGGCAAATTTAAGTCTACTACGCCGATTGATACCAATCCGGGATATTTGAAGGTCGATCGCTTCACGATTCGTGACCACAATAATTATGGCCTGCTGGATGTTACCGGGGTGATTCGCAAGTCCAGCAACGTTGGCGTGACCAAAATGGCGATGGCGATTGGTCCGGGAAAACTCTGGACGTTGTATGACCATTTGGGTCTCGGCAAAGCACCGGGTACGGGCTTTCCGGGTGAGTCCAGCGGGCGCATGTTGCATTACCGCGACTGGAGTGGTTCCGATATAGCAACACATGCTTATGGCTATGGCATGAGTGTGAACACCTTACAGTTGGCTCGTGCGTACTCGGTGATTGCGCATGATGGCGTGATGATGCCGGTGTCCTTTTTGCGCCTTGAGCAGCCTCCCGCAGGAGAAAACGTGCTCAACCCCGCAGTGGCGCGCTCGGTGCGTACCATGATGGAGGAGGTGGTCAAGCGTGGCGGGACGGGCACCAAGGCGCAGGTCATGGGCTACCGTGTGGCGGGTAAAACCGGGACGGCGCACAAATCGCAAGGTGGCGGTTACGCCGAGGATAAATATGTGGCGGTGTTCGCGGGCATGGCACCAGCCAGTAATCCACGCCTCGCCTTGGTCGTGATGATTGACGAACCCACGGGTGGCTCATATTACGGTGGTCAGGTGGCAGGGCCGGTGTTTGCGGCGATTATGGATGAGGCGCTGCGCACCATGAATGTGCCGCCGGATGCCTTGCCCGAGCCAGAGGTCGCGCCGGGTGTGATGTCGGTGACTGCGCCCAAGGCAGGGGACAAGATCACAACCAAGCCTGCCGCTGTGGTTGCGGTCACGCAAGGAGGGCTGCACTGATGTCGCTACATTTATCGGCCTTGTTCAAGGATTTATTCAGCGTATCCGCGCAGGATGATGTGCTGGTACATGCCTTGAGTGCCGATAGTCGCAGCATTCAGGCGGGCGCGTTATTCGTGGCGCGTCAGGGTGCGCGTGTGGATGGATTGACGCTTGCTCCTGCTGCGGTGGCGAGTGGTGCCGTGGCGGTACTTGCTGGACATGGTGATGCACTGGCCTTGCGGGCAGCACTGGGTGTGCCGGTAATTGTACTCAGCGACTTGGCGCACGCCTTGGGTGTGCTGGCCGATCGCTTTTATGGCGAGCCATCCAAGACGCTGCGTGTCATCGGCGTGACCGGGACGAATGGCAAAACCTCCATCAGTCATTTCATTGCCCAGGCATTAAGTTTCGCGGGTAAACGGGCGGGTTTGATTGGCACGTTGGGGATGGGGTTGTGGGGTGATTTGCAAGCCGCCACGCACACCACGCCGGATGTGTTGAGCGTTCACGCCGAGTTGGCGCGTCAGCGTGATCTTGGCGCGGAATATGTGGTGATGGAGGTGTCGTCCCACGCACTCGATCAAGGTCGCGTGGCGGTCGTGCGCTTCCGCGCGGCGGTGTTCAGCAATTTGACCCAGGATCATCTGGATTACCACGCCGATATGCTGCATTACGCGCAGGCCAAGCGCCGCCTGTTTGTGGAGTTAATGCCTAGGGCGGCGATTATCAATATGGATGATGCCTTTGGGCGCGAGTTGTTGGAGGCATTGCAGTACCGCACGGCGATGTGGGCGTATGGTTTTGGCGAAACCCCTTGGGCAGCACAAGAAGCTTCCTTATTGGAGGTGCGCAGCCTTCACATGGATGCGCACGGCTTGGAGCTCGCGTTGAATACCCCGCAAGGCGAGGCGAGACTCAAGAGTCCGTTGTTGGGGCGGTTTAATGCCAGCAATCTTTTGGCGGCGCTAGCGACTTTGTTGGAGCTAGGTATGCCGCTGCAGGCGGCGATTGAAGCGCTGCAACAGGTGCAGGCTCCAGCAGGGCGTATGGAACGCTTTTGTGCGAGCAACAAGCCGCTGTGTGTGGTGGATTATGCCCACACGCCCGATGCCTTGGCGCAAGCGTTAAGTACGTTGCGCGGACACCTCAAGCCCAAGTCGGAGGCGAAGTTGTGGGTGGTGTTTGGCTGTGGTGGTAATCGTGATGCCAGCAAGCGCCCGCGCATGGGGCTGGTCGCCGCCGAGCTTGCCGACCGGATAGTTGTGACCGATGACAATCCGCGCGATGAGGATGGCGAAACCATAGTGCAGGGCATTCTTGCCGGCATGGCACAGCAGGATCATGCCGAAAAAGACAAGGTCGTCATTGAACGCGACCGCCGCCGTGCGATTGCTTTTGCGCTGACTGAAGCTGCGCCGGATGACATTGTTCTTATCGCAGGCAAGGGTCATGAGGATTATCAGGAGATTGGCGGCGTGCGCCACGCCTACAGCGACCGTGACACGGTGCGCGAACTTTTGCGGGAGGTGAGCGCATGTTGAATATGACGCTTGCGCAGATTTTGCACGCGGTCGAAGGGCGTTTGAGTCACGCGGCCTCGTTGTCGACGGACACACAAATTCATGGCCTGTTTACCGATACCCGCAAGCCGATGCACGGCGGCGTGTTTGTGGCGTTGCGCGGCGCACGTTTTGATGCGCATGATTTTCTGGCCGCCGCGCGTGAAAACGGCGCACGCCTGTTGATCGTTGAGCAGCCGCAAGCAGAGCTTGATGTCGCGCAGATTGTGGTGACGGATACGCGCATGGCGTTGGGCAAACTGGCGGCGGCATGGTGTGAAATCTGGCACGCACAAGGCGGCAAGCTGGTGGCCTTGACTGGCTCCAATGGCAAAACCACGACCAAGGAAATGCTGGCCAGCATCCTGCGCCAGGTCGGCTCCACACTGGCCACGCGCGGCAATCTAAACAATGACATTGGCGTGCCCTTGATGCTGGCCGAGCTAGATGAAAGCCATGATTTTGCCGTGATCGAAATGGGCGCGAATCATGCGGGCGAAATTGCTTATTTGACCGCGATGGCACGCCCCGATGTGGCCTTGATTACCAACACCGGACGCGCACACCTTGAAGGCTTTGGTGGCAAGCAGGGTGTGATTAGTGCCAAGGGTGAGATTTTTGGTGGGCTGCGTGAGCATGGCGTGGCGGTCATCAATCTGGATGATGAAGGGGCTGCAACTTGGATGCAGACACTAAATACGCAGCGTTTAAGTTTTTCCATGAATCCTGCCACGCAGGCCGATGTACGCGGACAGTGGTCGGCGCAGACTGGTGTATTGCAAGTTACGCGGGCAGACATTCAGCTTGATGCGCCTCTTGATGTGCGCTTACAAGTTGTCGGTGCACACAATGCGCATAACGCGCTGGCGGCGGCTTCTGCGGCCTGGGCGTTGAGCATCGAGCCCACTGCGATTAAGGCTGGACTGGAGACTTTTAGCGGTGTCGCCGGTCGTTTGCAGCGCAAGGCTGGACATGCAGGCTGTGTGCTTTGGGACGATACCTACAATGCCAACCCCGATTCCTTGCAGGCGGGCATTCGCGCCGTCACTGCGCAGGGCGGGGAGTGTTGGTTGATTTTGGGCGACATGGGCGAGCTGGGTGAGGACGCAGCCACGTTGCACGTTGAAGCGGGCGCACAGGCGCGAGCTTTGGGCGTGACGCGCCTGTGGACGGTCGGAGCCTTGGCGCAAAAGTCGTCTGAGAGCTTCGGTGAAAACGCGCAGGCCTTTGCAACGCAGCGGGCATTGTTGGAAGCCGTCCTGCCCGCCCTGTGTGCGGATATGCAAATTTTAATCAAAGGCTCACGTTCCTCGCGCATGGAGAATGTGGTGCAGGCACTCTCGACATCTACGGAGGATGCCCCATGCTAACGGCGCTTTTTCATGCCCTGAGTGCGCAATTCAGCGCGCTCAATGTGTTCCAGTACATCACGCTGCGCGCCATTCTTGGCGTGATTACGGCTTTGGGGTTGGCCTTGCTGATCGGGCCGTGGATGATTCGCAAGCTGGCGGCAATGAAGTTTGGTCAGCAGGTGCGCACCGATGGGCCGCAAAGCCATTTGTCCAAATCCGGCACGCCGACCATGGGCGGGGCGCTGATTCTGGTTTCGATTGCCATTGCCACCCTGTTGTGGGCGGACTTAAGCAATAAGTATGTCTGGATTGTGTTGCTGGTGACGCTGGGCTTTGGCGTGGTCGGCTGGATGGATGACTGGCTGAAAATCAGCAAGAAAAATACCGCCGGTCTGCCCGCGCGCTGGAAATATTTCTGGCAATCGGTGATTGGTCTGACGGCAGCGGTGTTGCTTTACAGCATCGCCAACACCCCCGCCGAAACTGCCTTGCTGATTCCGATGCTCAAAGACGTGGCGATTCAGTTGGGGCTGGGCTACGTCGTGCTGACTTATTTTGTCATCGTCGGCACCAGCAATGCGGTGAATTTGACCGATGGGCTGGATGGTCTGGCGATTCTGCCCACGGTGATGGTGGCGGGGGCGCTGGCGGTATTTGCTTATGTGACCGGGCACGCTGAGTTTGCCAAATATCTGGCGATTCCCTATGTGCCAGGTGTGGGTGAGTTGGCGATTTTTTGTGCGGCGATTGCAGGCGCTGGCTTGGGTTTTTTGTGGTTCAACACTTACCCGGCACAGGTGTTTATGGGCGATGTCGGTGCGCTGGCGCTCGGCGCGGCGCTCGGTACGGTCGCGGTGATGGTGCGGCAGGAAATCGTGCTGTTCATCATGGGCGGCATTTTTGTGATTGAAACGTTGTCGGTGGTGATTCAGGTGGCCTCGTTCAAGCTTACCGGCAAGCGCGTATTCCGCATGGCGCCGATTCATCATCACTTTGAACTCAAGGGCTGGCCGGAGCCGAAAGTGATTGTGCGATTTTGGATCATTACCGTGATTTTGGTGTTGATTGGTCTTGCGACCTTGAAGGTGCGTTGAGATGAAAGCGAGCATCCTGATCGTTGGCTTGGGCAAAACTGGGCTTTCAGTGGCGCGCTTTTTAGCACGTCAAGGCTTGGATTTTGCTGTGGCCGATAACCGGGTGCAACCACCGGGCTTGAGTGAGTTAAGTGCGGAATGCCCTGATGCTCAAGTGCATTTGGGGGCGTTTGCTGCCGATTGGTTCGCATCGTTTGCGACGCTGGTGGTCAGTCCGGGTGTGGCGGTGGCTGAGCCCGCGATTCAGGCAGCGGCTGCGGCGGGTGCAGAAATTATTGGCGATATCGAACTGTTTGCCCGCCATGTTCCTGCTAAGGCGCAGGTGATCGCTATTACCGGTTCAAACGGCAAAAGTACGGTCACGACGTTGGTGGGCGAGTTGCTGGAAGCGGCAGGACGCAAGGTGGCGCTCGGCGGCAACTTGGGTACGCCGGCTTTGGATTTGTTGGCGGGTGAGCCTGCCGAGGTGTACGTGCTGGAGCTGTCGAGTTTTCAGCTTGAAACCACAACTTCGCTCACCGCAGCGGCCGCGACGGTGCTGAATATCAGCGCAGACCACATGGATCGCTATGTGGATTTGGCCGAGTATGCGCAGGCTAAAGGGCGGGTCTATCAGAACGCGACCTGCGCGCTGGTGAATCGAGATGATGCCTGGAGTGTTGCTCTGGCCGAACAATCCAATGCGGCGACGACGGTTAGTTTTGCTTTGAACACGCCTGCGTGTGGTCATTGGGGGTTGCTTGAGCATGACGGCGCATTTTGGCTGGCTCATGGCGCGACGCGGCTGGTGCGTGAGCAGGATTTGCACATGCGTGGTCGCCACAATATGGAGAATGCCTTGGCCGCGCTGGCCTTGGTTGATGCGGTTGGAGTGGATGTAACGGCGCTTCCGGTACTGCAAGCGCTGCAACAGTTTGGCGGTTTGGCGCACCGCAGTCAGTTTGTTGGACGTTTTGCCGAACTGGATTGGGTGAATGATTCCAAGGGCACCAATCTTGGGGCAACAGCGGCTGCCTTGGCGGGACAAACGCAGCCCGTCGTGTTGATTGCGGGTGGTCAGGGCAAAGGGCAGGATTTTAGTTTGCTGCGCGCCGCCTTGGAAAAACATGCGCGGGCGGTGGTGTTGATCGGACAGGATGCCGAGTTGTTGGCGGCGGCATGGCAAGGTGCAACCACCCTTGTGAACGCCAATGACATGCAGGATGCGGTGCAAAAAGCGGCTGAACTGGGGCAGCCGGGGGATGTGGTGTTGCTCTCTCCAGCCTGTGCAAGTTTCGATATGTATACAAGCTATGAGCAGCGTGGGCAGGTTTTTGTGGATGCGGTTCGTGCGAGGTTTGCGTCATGATTGAGCAAGCGCGCAACCTTGGACACAAGCTGGGCGAGGCCGTGGATGCGGTCAAGACACGTGGACAGAACGTGGGTATGGGCGCAGAAAATGTATTGCGTCTGGATGGCGTGTTGCTCTTTGCCGCGCTGGGCTTGCTGAGTTTGGGCTTGGTGATGGTGAGTTCGGCTTCGATTGCCTTGGCTGACAAGCTGGGGTCGCCATTCCATTACGCCATGCGTCAGGGCATTTTTGCCTTGGCTGGGTTGGGGTTGGCTGCAATGGTTTTGTGGCGCGCCGATCTGCAATGGATCGAGAAACAGCGTTACCTGTGGCTGCTGCTGGGCTTGGCGGTGTTGTTTATGGTGTTGGTGCCGGGCGTGGGGCATGTAGTGAATGGTGCGCGGCGTTGGGTGGGCTTTGGACCAATCAATGTGCAGGCCTCGGAGCCGGCGCGTTTGTTCCTGATTTTGTATCTCGCTTCGTATTTGGTGGCCAAGCGTGAGGTGGTTCGGCATAGCATTAAAGGCTTTTTGATGCCGATGCTGGCGTTGGGCTTTGCCAGCCTGTTGCTGCTGGCTGAGCCGGATTTGGGCGCGACGGTGGTGTTGATGACTACGGGCATGACCATGTTGTTCCTGGCAGGCGGGCGCTTGCGCTGGATGGTGCTGTTTATCCTGTTGGGTGTGGCGGCGTTGTATTTTCTGATCATTCTGGAACCCTATCGCGTGCGGCGACTGATCGGCTTTTCCGACCCCTGGGCCGATCCACTGAACACCGGCTTTCAGTTATCCATGGCGCTGATTGCCATTGGACGCGGCGGCTGGGATGGCGTGGGTCTGGGCGAGAGTGTGCAGAAGCTGTTTTACCTGCCCGAAGCGCATACCGACTTTCTGTTTTCGGTTTTGTCCGAGGAGCTGGGCTTGCCGGGCATCGTGGGTTTGATCGTGCTTTACGGTCTGTTTTTGTGGCGCGGTTTTACGATTGCGCGTTTGGCTGAACTGCGCGGCATGTTGTTTGGTGCGTATTTGACCTATGGCATTAGCACCTGGATTGGTTTGCAGGCGTTCATCAATATGGGTGTGAACATGGGGCTGCTGCCGACCAAGGGGCTGACCTTGCCGTTTATGAGTTACGGCGGTAGCTCACTCATTATCATGTGTGTTGCCACGGCATTCATGTTGCGCGTGTATCACGAAGCAACGGCGCCTGAAGGCAATGTGCAGAAAGCGCCTGCGCCGACGGCGCGTTTGGCGGAGGAGGGCGTATGACGACGCAGCCCTCCAGACCCGTGTTGATTATGGCCGCCGGAACGGGCGGGCACATCCTGCCAGCACTTGCCGTAGCGCGCTTGTTGCGTGAACGTGGCATTCCCGTGTTGTGGTTGGGTACGCCGCAAGGCATGGAAAACCGCATCGTGCCGGAAGCCGGGTTCGAGATGCTGACCATCGACATTGGCGGTCTGCGTGGCAAGGGTCTGCTGACTCGCTTGAAAGCGCCGTTCCGTGTGCTGTTCGCCTTGGGGCAATCGCTGGAATTGTTGCGCAAGCATCAACCGCGTTTGGTGATCGGCTTTGGCGGTTATATTGCCGGGCCGTGCGGTGTGGCGGCGCGCTTGCGTGATATTCCGCTGGTGATTCATGAACAAAATGCGCTGGCGGGTATGACCAATCGCTGGTTGTCGCGCGTGGCGAACAAGGTTTTAGCTGGCTATGCCGGAGCATTCCCTGCCAAAACTCAGGTCGAAGTGGTGGGTAATCCGGTGCGCGCTGAGATTACCGCGTTGCCTGCGCCTGAGTTGCGCATGGCAGAGCGTTCTGGGCAGATGCGCGTGCTGGTGGTGGGCGGAAGCCTGGGCGCGCAGGCGCTGAACAAGGTGATGCCACAAGCGTTAGCTTTGATGAGCAACGAACAGCGCCCTGAGGTGTGGCATCAGGCGGGCGGCAAGCTGATTGAGGCAGCGCGGTCGGCTTATGTCGAAGCGGGGCTGGAACTGGGCGATGCCTTGCGTGTTGAGCCGTTTATTGAAGATATGGCGGCAGCCTATGCCTGGGCGGATCTGGTGTTGTGCCGTGCCGGGGCGCTGACGGTGGCTGAGCTGGCGGCAGCGGGCGTGGGCAGCGTGCTGGTGCCGTTCCCACATGCCGTGGACGATCACCAAACCCATAACGCAGCGGTACTGGCACAGGCCGGTGCGGCGGAATTGATTCAACAGCGCGATTTGAGCGCGGAGCATCTGGCCGAGTTCTTGCGCGATATGAGCCATGCGCGTGCCTTGGAAATGGCGCGTGCTGCACGCGCTCAGGCGCAGCCCGATGCGGCAGCGCGGGTGTTGAAAGCGTGTGCGCCGTGGTTAGGCGAGAAAATCCCCCTCGATCCCCCTTTTACAAAGGGGGAAGAAAAACCTGCGGATGCTTTGCCACCTTGCGGAAATGAGGAATGCAATGTTTTACCACCCTGCGCAAATGGGGAAGGCAATGCTTTACCCCCTTTGAAAAAGGGGGGCAGGGGGGATTTACTTTGGACGCGCAGCGTGAAAATAAAAATAAGGAGATTCAGTCATGACCCCATTGCCTAACGTTAACCCCGGAATGCGTCGCGTTCGCCGTGTTCACTTTGTCGGTATCGGCGGCGTGGGCATGAGCGGCATTGCCAAGGTGTTGCTGAATCTGGATTACATGATTAGCGGCAGCGATATGCGCGAGTCGGCTTCGGTGCGCCGTTTGCGCGAGCTGGGGGCGCAGGTGTGGATCGGGCATCAGGCCGAGTGGGTGCATGGTGCCGATGTAGTGGTGGTTTCAACGGCGATTGCGGCGGACAACCCCGAGCTTCTTGAAGCGCAGGCGCAGCGTATTCCAGTGATTCGTCGTGCCGAGATGCTGGCTGAGTTGATGCGCTTCCGCTATGGCATTGCGATTGCGGGCACGCATGGCAAAACCACGACCACCAGTTTGGTGGCTTCGGTGCTGGATGCAGGCGGGCTGGATCCGACCTATGTGATTGGTGGGCTGTTGAACAGTAGCAAGAGCCATGCGCGTTTGGGCGCCGGGCAGTATTTGGTGGCTGAAGCAGATGAAAGCGATGCGTCTTTCCTGCATTTGCAGCCGATGATGTCAGTGGTGACCAATATAGATGCCGACCACATGGATACCTATGGCGGCGATTTTGAGCGTTTGAAAAGCGCTTTTGTCGAGTTTTTGCACAACCTGCCGTTTTACGGCATGGCCGTGGTGTGTGGCGATGACCCGGTGATTCGTGAGCTATTGCCGCGTGCGGCGCGTCCTTTAGTGACGTATGGCTTTGCAGCGGAAAACGATGCGCGGGCAAGCGAGGTGCGCGCCGAGGGTGCAGGAATGCGTTTTCGTGCCGCGTTGCCGGGTATTGAAGCGTTTGATGTGCATCTCAATCAACCCGGGCGGCATAACGTGTTGAATGCCATGGCCGCTTTAGTGATTGGCCATGAGCTGGGCGTAAGCGTCGAGGCCATGCAGCGTGCCTTGGCTGAATTTCAGGGGATTGGTCGTCGCCAGCAGGTGTATGCCGGATTGCGGGTCAACGCTCAGGCGGTGACGCTGGTGGATGATTATGGTCATCACCCGCGCGAGCTTGCCGCAACCCTGGAAGCGGTGCGCGGTGCGTATCCCGGTCGCCGTCTGGTTTTGGCGTTCCAGCCGCATCGTTACAGCCGTACCCGTGATTTGCTCGATGACTTCGCCAGCGTGCTGTCCGAGGCGGATGCCGTGGTCTTGACCGAGGTGTATGCCGCCGGTGAAGCGGTGATTGCCAATGCCGACGGGCGAGCACTGGCACGGGCGATTCGCGCACGCGGGCGTGTGGAGCCGGTGTTTGTGGATACGGTGGAGGCCATGCCTGCGCTGTTGGAAGAGATGCTGCAAGAAGGCGACGTATTGCTGGTCATGGGTGCTGGCTCGATTGGCGCGCTGGCCGGGCGTTTGGCGGAAGCATGGGGGAGCCAGGAATGACACAGTTGACGAATGCAACAGATTTTGGCCGTGTGGCGGTGTTGCTCGGCGGCACGTCGGCCGAGCGTGAGGTGTCGCTCAAAAGCGGTCAGGCTGTGCTGGATGCTTTGCGCAGCAAAGGTGTGGATGCTCACGCGGTCGATGCCTGCGCGCATGTGGTCGAGCACCTGAAAACGGGCGGCTTTGATCGCGCCTTTATCGTGCTGCACGGGCGCGGCGGTGAAGATGGGGTGATTCAGGGCGCGCTGGAGTTGATTGGTCTGCCCTACACCGGCAGCGGCGTGTTGGCTTCGGCGCTAGGCATGGACAAGCTGCGCACCAAGCAGCTTTGGCTGGGCGCGGGTTTGCCAACACCGGCGTTTCGTGTGCTGCACTCGACTGAAGACGCCGTGAATGCTGGACGTGAATTGGCTCTGCCTTTGATGGTTAAGCCCGCCTTGGAAGGCTCCAGTATTGGCATGAGCAAGGTGCATCATGCCAAGGATTTACCTGCTGCATTCGTCCAGGCGAGTGGTTTTGGCCCGGTATTGGCCGAGCAGTTTATTAAGGGTGAAGAGTACACCGTGGCGATTTTGGGTGAAGAGGCTTTGCCGCCGATTCGCCTGGAAACGCCGCATGATTTTTATGATTTTGATGCCAAGTATGTGGCGAATGACACGCGCTATCTCTGTCCCTGCGGTTTGTCTGCGCACGATGAGGACGAACTCAAGCGTTTGGCGCTGGCGGCCTTCCGCGCGGTGGGGGCAACAGGCTGGGGGCGGGTCGATGTGATGCGCGATGCTGACGGCAAGTTCTGGTTATTGGAAATCAATACCGTGCCGGGTATGACCGATCACAGTCTGGTGCCGATGGCGGCGCGAGCCACGGGCATGAGTTTTGCCGATTTGGTGTGGCGCATTCTGCAATTGAGCGTCCATACGGCGCGGGTGGGGGACGTGTAATGGCTGCCGTGTACGCCAAACGCCCGGAAACACCCCTGGTTGAGCAGATTCTTGCTTGGCCGTGGGCGGCGATGGCGCGCCATACCCTGCACCTTGTGGTGCTGGTGGGCATGGTGGCGGCGTTGCTGTGGGGTTGGCGTGCGATTCATGACCCGTGGAACTTCCCTTTGCGCGTGGTCAAGGTGGATGGCGAGCTGCAACACCTCAAGCCGCAGGCGGTGCAGACGGCGGTGGATGAGCGTTTGCAGGGCAGTTTTTTTGGCGTGGAATTGCCAAACGTGCTGCGCGGGTTGACGGATTTGGCCTGGGTTCGTGATGCGCGTGTGCGCCGCGAGTGGCCGGATAAGCTGCATTTGTGGGTTGAGGAGCACAAGCCTTTGGCGTTGTGGCGCGGGGATGCCGTGCTGACTGCCGATGGGTCGCTGATTTATCCCGAAAATAAGATTCAGGATGACCATGAGCTGGAAAATCTGCCCGCCCTGAGTGGGGTGGATGGGCGCGAAATGGCGCTATGGAATGAGTTTAATCGCTTGGGCGGTTTGCTACAGCCTACGGGCTTGCGTGTGGTGGCGCTGCGCGAAGATCAGCGCGGCTCGCAGACGCTGGTGCTGGAGCATGGTTTGACCTTGCGCCTTGGGCGTGAGGATGTCGAAAAGCGTTTGCAGCGTTTTTTGGATGTATTCGACAGTACGTTGGCGAGTCGCATTGGTGAGGTCGAGGAAGTCGATTTGCGTTATGCGCATGGTTTTAGTGTGCGTATGCGTGCGGTGGAAAAAGTAACGAATTCAGGATATCGGGGTGAGCGAGCCCCGATGATGCAAGTTTCAATAGCAGCATTTAAAGGTGAAGAACATGGCCAGAAAGTCGGATAAGGGCTTGCTTGTCGCTCTGGACATCGGCACTTCCAAGGTGGCGGTGATTGTCGGCGAAGTCGCCGATGATGGTTCCGTGGAGATTATCGGTCTGGGTGAAAGCCCGTCGCATGGTCTGAAGCGTGGCGTGGTGGTGGATATTGAATCCACGGTGCAGTCGATTCAGCGCGCGGTGGATGCGGCCGAGTTGATGACCGGTTGCCAGATTTACGCCGTGCGCGCCGGCATTGCGGGTGGGCATGTGCAGTCGCGCAACTCGACTGGACAGGTGGCGATCAAGGAACGCGAAGTGACCTTGGAGGATATGCAGCGTGTGAATGAAAACGCCAAGGCGGTGGTCTTGCCGCACGACCAGCAGATCATTCACGTCTTGCCGCAGGAATACATCATCGACGGTCAGGAAGGTATTCGTCACCCGATTGGTATGTCGGGGGTGCGCCTAGAAGTGCGGGCGCATCTGGTGACCGGAGCAGCAAGTGCGGTGCAGAACATTGTGAAGTGCATCGAGCGTTGCGGTTTGCGCGTGGATGAAATGGTGCTGGAGCAAATTGCCAGCGCCGAGGCGGTGCTGCACCGCGATGAGCGCGGGCTTGGCGTATGCCTGGTCGATATTGGCGGTGGCACGACCGATTTGGCAGTGTTCGTGGATGGTGCGATTCGACACACGGCGGTGATTCCGATTGCCGGCGATCAGGTCACCAATGACATCGCGGTGGGCTTGCGCACACCCAC
This sequence comes from Halothiobacillus neapolitanus, assembly GCA_020722165.1. Classification (GTDB taxonomy): domain Bacteria; phylum Pseudomonadota; class Gammaproteobacteria; order Halothiobacillales; family Halothiobacillaceae; genus Thiofaba. The sequence continues at coordinate 16,882 of DYLI01000024.1, forward strand.
GCAGTTTGCCGAACGCATCAAGCTCGAACATGCCTCGCTGTGCCCCGATCAGAATGCGAGTGAGTTTATCGAAGTCCCGGGCGTGGGTGATCGCCCGGCGCGGCGCTTGTCACGGCATACCTTGGGCGAGATTGTGGAAGCGCGTTATGAAGAAATTTTCCTGCATGTGCGCGAGGAATTACGCCGCAGCGGTTA
>DYLI01000025.1 GCA_020722165.1 Halothiobacillus neapolitanus
CAATCACTCATCATCCGCTTCCCGCTGGGTCGCCTGCGCGTCCAACGCATATTGATAATGTGCTTTTTTACGCCCACCCAGTACTTCTTCGGTAATTGCCGCCGCTGTTTTGACCGAAACACCGTGCTTGAGCAAGCTATCCAACAATGACGCGGCACTCACACCACTTGTCTCGGCTTCGGCTTCAAGTTCAACTCCACGCAATAGCACTACACTTTCCCCGCGCTGCTGATCCTTGTCGGCTTCGACCCATGTCTGCAATTCATCCAGCGGAGCCATACGGATCGTCTCAAAGGTTTTGGTCAATTCACGCGCTAAGGCTGCCTCACGCGCGCCGCCCATGACCTGCGCCATATCTTGGAGCGACTCCAGCAAACGATGCGGTGCCTCGAAAAAAATCAGCGTGCGGGTTTCGTTTTTTAGCGCCTGCAAACGCGCACGTCGTGCCGAGGCGCGCGCCGGTAAAAAGCCTTCAAACACAAAGCGATCACTCGGCAAACCGCAGCTTGATAGCGCCGCCATCACCGCACTCGCCCCAGGAATCGGCGACACCCGTATTCCGGCCAACAAAGCCGCACGCACCAACGGGAAGCCCGGATCACTCACCAGCGGCGTACCTGCATCGCTAATCAACGCCAGCGTTTGTCCGCCAAGCAAGCGCGAAATCAGCTCATCCACGCGCTCGTTTTCATTGTGGGCGTGCAGAGCCATGAGCGGCGTGCCAATCCCGAAGTGTTGCAACAAAGGACGGCTGTGCCGAGTGTCTTCAGCCGCAATCACATCCACCGATGCCAGCACTTCGCGCGCGCGCACGCTCCAGTCACCCAGGTTGCCAATCGGCGTGGCGACGACATATAAAACTCCCGCTGCGTTGGCGGGTTTAACGTGAGCCGTTGTTGTATTCATGGTCTGATGATTTTCCGCTGGACTAGGGTCTATGGCTATACTCTACCGCGACATGGGTGCAAACGCTGCTCAACTACCGATTTACCTACCTTGACCCAGGCATGAACATTTGCATGAACATCTCCTTTTTGACTCACCCCTCCACCCGCATGATGGCGTTTTGGCTTGGTTCGCTGCTGCTTTTAAGTCTGGCGCTTGGCGGCTGCGCACCCACGGCCTCGCGCCCCGATGCGCAGCTTGACTTGGCCATTAGTCAAGCTGAAAAAGCCAACGATGCGCCGCGCCTAGCTAATGCACTTTGGGCAAAATCATTGGAGATGGACCAAAAGGACAAGGCGCATCTGCAACTGCGTGCCATCGAAACCTTGATCGACAGCCCCAAGCCCGCTGATCTGCCATTGGCGATGACTTTTATCAAGGACGCGCGTGCCAAGCCCATCGAGTGGCGGCAGTATTTCCCGCGCCGTGCCATGTTGCTGCAAGCCTATGAATTGCTGCAAGGCAATCAGGCCGCTGAAGCCACGCGCGTGCTGAACAATCTTCCCGCGCCACTCGAACCCGCCGAAGCCGCACGCCGCCTTGAGTTGCTGGCGCAAGCAAGCAGTATGGACAACCAACCCTTGCAGGCCGTGCAACAGCGTATCGCGCTCGATGTCATGTTGAGCGATGCCCGGCGCATGTCCAATCAGGAAACGATCCTGACTTTACTGAGAAATATGGATAAAACCAGCCTCGAAAAGGAGCGAAAAACCTCGCGAGACCGTGCTCTCAATGGCTGGATAGATTTAAGTTTGGCCGAACGCAAGGGTATTAAAGCGCTCGACCAATGGCGTTTGTCACATGCCAGTATTCCGCTGTTGCCATCTTTATTCGAGCAACTGAAAGGCGACGTTAGCGCACGCAAATCTCCCAATACGGCACACATTGCTCTATTACTGCCTAACGATGCCAGCTTTGACGCAGCCACACGTGCCATTATCGCCGGGGTATCGCGCGCCCATGAAGAAGCGGGTGAAGCCTCGCCCGAGGTGCGCGACTATCCTTACAATAGCCAAAGCAAGGATTTTCTCAGCCAGTTGGATGCGGCCGTGCAAGCGGGGGCGATAGCTGCCATCGGTCCGCTGGATCGCCCCAGCTTACAAGCGATTGCCCATCTCAATCCGCCCATTCCGATGGTCGCCCTGAACACGCTGGAAAGTGGCAATACCCCGCCTAAGCTGGTGCAATTTGGCTTGCCGCCGGAAGACGAAGCCAGCGCTATTGCCGCACGCATGGCGGCGCAGGGGCAAAAGCGTGTGCTGATACTGGCGCCTAACGATAGCTTGGGTGATCGCATGACGCAGGCCTTTGGTCAGCGTATCGCCGCCGAAGGCGGTAACGTGGTGGCCGTCGAAAAATATCTACCAAGTCAAGGCCGGGCGAATGACTGGAACATTCGCGTGCAGAAGCTTTTGCATCCACAACCTAACCCTGTGACGGGTAAACCCAGTATGCGCGAAGATGCCGATGCGCTCTTTTTGATTGCACGCGCAGCCGATGCGCGCCAGGCACTGCCCTATCTGCGCGCCCAAGGCGGCGGCGATTTGGCGGTGTATGCAAGTTCGCATGTCTACGAAGGCGTGCCCAAACCCGAAGCTGACCGCTCGCTGGATGGCGTGGTATTCAGTGATATGCCGCTGATGCTCGATTTCGTGCGTCGCCCAAGGCAAAGCGAATCCAACCGTTTTGAAAAGGCCGTGTACAGCGGACAACCGCGTTTGTATGCCTTAGGGTTTGATGCCTACCAACTGGCACAACAACTCGCTGCAGCCAAAAGTACCATCGATTTGTCCGGTCAAACCGGTCAACTGAAACCTGGCGCGGACGGACGCATTCAACGCACTCCAAGCTGGGGTATCTTTCGTGGCGGCTTTGCCAATCCCGTGACCAGCCCGGCGGATAGCACCCAGCCTTGAGTTCACTCACCCGCCGTCAAATCGCCGGGCAATCGGCTGAGCAGGCTGCGCTTGACTATCTTGCGCGCCACAAGCTGCGCCTCGTGGCGCGCAATTTCAATGTGCGCGGCGGTGAGTTGGACCTGGTGATGCTGGATGGCGCAACCTTGGTGTTTGTCGAAGTTCGCTTGCGCAGCGTGGGTGGGCTCGTCGGCGCATTGGAAAGCGTAAGCATCACCAAACAACGTCGTTTAATTCATGCAGCGCAATGCTTTCTTGCTGCGCACACTGAGCACGCCTCTCGTCCTTGTCGTTTTGATGTCGTCGGCATTCAATCTGGCCCTACAACACATACACTGGAGTGGCAAAAGAATGCGTTTGAAAGCCATGCGTACTGACGAAATGCGCTATTTAAACGTCGAATTCCGCGCATAAAAAACCCCGCTAATGCGGGGTGGGACTATACCGGTACTTAATATCAGTCGGAATTAGCCAATGAGGAAGTCATCCTGCTTGGCACCTTTGGCAAGCGCCTCGCGCATCCAGACTGGCTTTTGACCACGACCTGTCCATGTGTTGCCGTGCGCATCACGGTATTTAGGCGCAACTTTAGCGGTAGGTTTTGCACCTGTAGCTGCGCTGCGCTTGGATGATTTATCCAAACCCAGCAATTCATTCACGGTAATGCCCAGTGCAGCTGCGGTTTGTTCAACCTGCTTGCGTAGTACGTCGGCAGTTTCGGATTTCTTGTGGCGAATGGTGGCTTCTGCGCGGGAAATCAAGGCGGCGAGTTGCTCGATGGAATAGGTGTTTAAGTCGAGAGTTTCGATGTTCATAAGCTTTTCCTGAAAAGTGAGTTTATATAAGGCTGAATTATTCTAAATCAGTCTATAGATAAAATAAAATATTTTTAGAAAAAAATTCCATTTATTTTTTAAATAGGTGTAAATCAAACAGCCACACCGAGGGTTCAACCTGGCTTTCAATTCGATTGAGCATGGTTTGAATTACGCCATCGCTAAGCCGCAATTTTGCCTGCTCCATCCAAATTTTGATTTCGGTCTCATGTATTCCCTGAATACGCGCGCAGGTAAATAGTTGGGACAAAGCCATGCGCGTGATGCGCGCATGGCGCGCCATGTCGTCAGGCTTTGCCATATTCTGCATGCTTTCAATGCTCGCCCAAATGGCCGCCGCCAGAAGAGTCGCATCGGGATCGGTTTTTTGCTCTTCACGCATATATAACCACGCGTGAGCGTTGATTAAGCCTTCAATATTTTGAGTGACTGCCAGCATTAACCACACGGCTTGCCACATCGTTTCGCGTTGCTCTTGGCTACGGGCTATTCTAAATAAAGTCTGGGCGAGCTCCTTGACCATGCCGGCTTCAGTCAATACGTCTAAGGCCTCGCGGCGCAAGCTATTTTCCATCTCGAAGTTTTCGCCTTCATGCGCGAGCTCGGCGAGCTGGAGTAAGGCGCGTGCGGCGTGTTCATAATAGGTTTTGCCCATTGCGGGCGCACGCGCAACGCTTAAAACATCCATCCAGTGTTCACTGGATTGAATGGCATCACCTAGCTCATGCGCACATTTCGCCAGTTGGCTTTTAACGCGAATATAACCCTCGATGTCTTTAATCGAGTGCATTAATTCGGCGGCATGCTCAAGGTTTTGAATGGCGCGTAAATGCTGATTTTGGCTTTGCTGGATGTGTGCGAGGTGCTCCAGCATGTCGCCTCGCATGGTGTTATGCATCTCGCGGCTTTGGGCATCCGTCGTTTCATCAAGCTGCTTCAAAGCTTGCTCAAGATGTGTCGCGGCCTTTTTGCTCTCGCCAAGCGCATGTTCGCTCAAGGCTAGTGTGTGCAGCAACGCGGCATCGGCGCCGACGTTAAGTGCCTGTTCGGCAATATCGCGCGCTTCGACATAACGTTGCTCGCTTAACAGCGTGTAGCTCAGGTGGTCGGCAACCTCTAATACAAGCTCGGCACCGCCCATGGTGTTGGATGGGTCATCAAGTTGGGCAAGCGCTTGGCCGAGTAGTGCGCGTTGTGCGGCTTCGTCCAACGCGCCTAGGCGTAATGCTTCGAGTGATATGGCTGGCGGTGTGTTCATGGGTGTTTGTAATGTTGTGAAATGAGTCAATAGAGTGCTTCGACGCGCTTGGAAAACTGGCAAAAGTCCATAGCATAACGCAATGCAACATGCCTGCATGGTAGCATCGTAAATCTTGCGAGATACGCCTTGCCAAGCTGATGACCCGTTTATAACTCAATCAATCGAGACTATTTAATGAATGCCATTCCACAACATCACCCCGCCTTTGTATTTAAGCGCCGCCAATGGATTGAAGCCTTAAAACTGCATGTGGATGAGTTTGAGCATCCGGCCACGGGAGCGCGGCATTTTCATTTGGCGGCCGAGGATGATAACAATGTATTCCTCGTGGGCTTGCGCACCGTGCCGCAAGATTCCACCGGTGTGGCGCATATTCTCGAACATACGGTGTTATGTGGTAGCGAGCGTTTTCCGGTGCGCGATCCGTTTTTCATGATGACGCGGCGCTCGCTGAATACCTTTATGAATGCGTTTACCTCCAGCGATTGGACGGCGTATCCCTTTGCCAGCCAGAACAAAAAGGATTTTTTCAATTTGCTGGACGTGTATTTGGATGCGGTATTTTTTGCGCGTTTGGATGCCCTGGATTTTGCGCAGGAAGGTCATCGGGTGGAGTTTGCCGAGGCTGAGAATCCGGAGAGCGACCTGGTATTCAAAGGTGTTGTTTTCAATGAAATGAAAGGCGCGATGAGTAATCCGGTGAGCGTGCTTTGGCAGTCACTTACGCAACATACTTACCCTACCGTCACCTATCACCACAATAGCGGCGGCGAGCCGGAGGCGATTCCTGATTTAACCCATGAGCAACTGGTGGCGTTTTATAAACGTCATTACCATCCGTCGAATGCCGTATTTATGACCTATGGCGATATGTCGCTGATCGAAGTGCAAGAAATGATGCACAGCAAGGCCTTATCGCGCTTTACGCGCATTGATCCGCATACCCAAGTGCCCGCCGAGCAGCGTTTTAATGCGCCCAAGGCGGTGAGCGAACCCTATGCGGCGGAAGCCGATACTGACGGCACAACAGCGGATAAAACCCATGTCGTTGTCGGTTGGTTGCTGGGCGAAAATACCGATCTTGAAGGACTACTGGAGGCACAACTATTATCCGGCGTGTTGCTTTCCAACTCGGCCTCACCGCTGATGCTGGCGTTGGAAACCACCAAGCTGGGCAATGCGCCTTCGCCACTGTGCGGGCTGGAAGACTCACAGCGCGAGATGCTGTTTGCCGCCGGGGTGGAAGGCTCCAACCCCGAGCAGGCGGGCGCGGTCGAGCAGATGATGCTGGATGTGTTGAACGATGTGGCTGATAACGGCGTGCCGCTGGAGATGGTTGAAGCGGTGCTGCATCAACTTGAGCTTTCGCAGCGCGAAATTAGCGGCAGCTCCTACCCGTATGGCTTGCAATTGATTTTGCACGCCTTGCCTGCGGCGATTCATGAGGGCGACCCGGTGGCGCTGCTGGATTTGGAACCGGTGTTGGCGCAACTGCGCGAGCGAGTGCAAAACCCGGACTACATCAAGGGACTGGTGCGGCGTTTGTTGTTGGATAACCCGCATCGCGTACGTTTGGCGCTGGTGCCGGATACCGAGCTGGCAGCGCGCAAGGTGGCGGCTGAAACCGCACGCCTGGCTGCAATGAAGGCCGCGATGACGGATGCAGAAAAACAGGCGACGGTCGAACTGGCGCAGGCGTTATTGGCGCGTCAAGCGCAGCAGGATGACCCCAATATTCTGCCCGAAGTGACCCGTGCGGATATTCCTGCGACGCTGCACACGTCCGCGCCACATCATGTTGATGCGACCCCGCGCCGCACAACCTGGTTTGATGCCAGCACCAATGGCCTGGTGTATGGTCAGGTGGTCATGCCTCTGCCGTCTTTGTCGGCGGATGAATTGGAGTTACTTCCCTATGTGACCGGCATGATGAGCGAGCTGGGCGCGGGAGAGCACGATTATCTGGACATGCAGCAACGCCAATCGGCGGTCACGGGCGGCATTCATGCCTATGCCTCGGTACGCGCTTTGGTGGAAAACGAGCAGCAAACCCATGCACATTGGGTGCTCTCTGGCAAGGCATTGGTACGCAATGGCGCGGCCTTGCAGGATTTGATGTGCCAGACGCTGGAGAACGTGCGTTTTGACGAGCTGCCACGCTTGCGCGAGCTGGTGGCGCAAACCCGTGCCGGACGCGAGCAGGGGGTCACATCGGCGGGGCATAGTCATGCCATGGGCATTGCTGCGTCGCGCCTGTCGCCCTCGGCGGCCTTGTCCCATGCCTGGGGTGGCTTGCTCGGTTTGCAACATCTGAAGACACTGGATGATGGCTTGGATGATGAAGTGCAACTGGCTGATTTTGCGGCACGCTTGGGTGCGCTGCACCACAAACTCAGCAAGACCCCGCGTGAATGGCTGTTTGTGGCCGAGGCGCGTAATTTTGACGAACTTGCAGCGGCTCAGGCAGCGACCTGGACGGCTTCAATGGAGCAGGCTGCATGGGATATAGCCTTGTCGCCGACGCGCGCAGCCACACGCGAGGCATGGCTGACTAACACGCAGGTGCATTTCTGTGCCAAAGCCTATGCCGCCGTGCCGCTGGATCATGCGGATGCCGGTGCGCTGGCGCTATTGGGCGCATATTTGCGCAATGGCTACCTGCATCGTGCCATTCGTGAACAGGGCGGGGCGTATGGCGGCGGCGCAAGCTACGATGCCGAATCGGCCAGCTTCCGTTTCTATTCCTACCGCGACCCGCGTTTGACCGAAACTCTGAACGACTTCGACCGCGCGCTGGATTGGCTGCACGGCGACGGGCATAGCGCACAAGCCCTCGAAGAAGCCCTGTTGTCGGTGATTTCGAGCATCGACAAACCCAGTTCACCGGCAGGCGAGGCCAAAAAGGCGTATTACAGCGCGCTGCATGGTGTGACTCCCGAGCGGCGCATGGCGTATCGGGCGCGTCTGCTGGATGTGAGCTTGGATGACTTGCGCCGGGTGGCGAATGCTTATCTTCTGCCTGAAACGGCCAGCATTGGTGTCGTAACCCATGCAGGCGCGCGGGCGGAAGTCGAGGCTTTAGGCTTGGCGATCGAGCAGGTTTAACGCATTAATTTATTGAGAGAAGCAAGAAAAAAAGCCCGGTCATAAACCGGGCTTTTTGTTGGCGTAAGAAAAGCGCTTTATTTACCTTGGATCATTTGTAGGTATCCATCAGTACCTCTCTGCAAGAAGTAGTAGTTTTTCACGCCCCTATCTTCCAAAAAGTATTGTAAAAGCCAGACGCGTGCTCCGCTGTCATCAAAAATAAAGAGAGCTTTATTCTCGGCTTTGGCGGTATTGATGATTTTTGTAAGCTTTTCTTTATCCATACCAACACGTATCTCGCGCCCTGGAAAAATCGTAATGCCGTCAAGCTGAAAGTTTTCGCGGACATCCAAAATGATCGCACTAGAATCTGCCGTAGCTTTTTTCATAAAATCAATGGGCGGAAGGGATTTTGCATCAAATTGAGCTTGAGTAATCAAAAACTTGGGATCAAAAGGTTTGTCAAAAAGGATAGTGAGTTGTGGATTTTTCTCCGCCCAGTCATTGATGCCACCATCGAAGGTGAAACTATCTTGATTCATTCGTTTGCCGGCTTCATAGGAGTGATGGCAACGATGACCATTGCAGTAGAAAACAGCCGTTTTGTTGCCATTATTAGCGACTGCTTGTTTTACGGTATCGACAAATTTTGTGTCCGATGTCGGTATGTTTATAGCGTCTTTAATGTGCATGACGCTGTATTCAAGGGGCGAGCGCACATCAATCACGGTGAAAAGCTTTAGCTTGGTGGTGAGCTCATCAATTTCGATTACCTTGACTTTGGGATAAATCAAACGTAGGGGGAAGGCTTTAGTATCTGCTGCCATAGTGACCGAGCCAGAAATTAAAGAGCCAAAAACCAGTGAAGCGGTTAAAACCAAAAAATGGCGCTTGTGCATGCTGAAAGACTCCAGATAAGTGGATAAAACAAGTGACTAGATAAAAACATTACTCAACAAATACGCTTGCGCAAGTTAGAAGTGCTCTCAATGCGAGGAATGCAACTTTCAGGGAAGAATAGACGCTTTTTTGCCGTTTGGCAGCCATCTATCAAGTCGCTACTGCCCCAAAAGCCTGCACGCGCGTCAAAATGGCCTTGGCCCAGTTTTTGTGGGTGCTGATTTCGCACATGCTGCCGCCGTGACCAAAGACGGCAGGGCTGTGTTCGTGCAGGATGATTTGTGCGGCTTCAACGTCGTTCGGGCAGACGCGGTAGTGGCTTTCAATCAGTGGGACTTGCGTGGGGTGGATGGCGGTTTTGCCGATCAGGCCATGCAGCAGGTCTTCGCTAACTTCTTCGGCAAGCAGTTCGGGTCGATCCATGTGCTCGAAAACCGGGGCGGTAAGGTGAAAGCCATGCGGGCGCATGGTGGTGACCAGGCGGGCGATGATGCCGCCCAAGGGGGTGCGGTAGATGGTCACATGGCGCGGGCGACGGATGCCGAGCAACGCGAGCAGGTCATTACCGCCGATGCGCAGGGCAAGGATGCGCGGTTTGATGTGTGGCGCGCTGAGCTTTTTACGCAACATGCGCATTTCGCGTTCGCAGAACGCCTCGGCAGTTTCTAAGGTGGGCATGAGCAGGTGCTGGCTGTGGCGTATCGGCTCAAGATAGCTTTCGATATTGTGGCGGGTGGCTTTGGGAATGACGAAGCCGGTGAGTTTGTTGACCCCCGACATGCCCATGACCTGCTGCATGATGTCGAGATTGCGCACGCGCACGAAGCGCAGCGTTTGGCTGTTCGCGGGCATACGCGCAAGGGTGTGGGCGAGGTTGTCGAGTGCGCCGGGTAGGTCGCGTTCGCTGACTGCATCTTCGGTGCAAAAAATCACCGAGCGTAGAAATGGGTATTTATGACCCTCGGCAATCAGCGCTAAGTCGTGGTGCGTGCAGGGGACATAGAGCGATGCGCCAAGGCGCTCAGCAAGATGGCCTTCGCTGGCTTGGTGTGTGGGTAGGTTATGACTTTGCATGGTGAACGTCTTTGATAATGGCGATGGCTTGATAGGGGGCAATGTCGCGCTCAATGATGACAGGCACATTTTTCTCGGTGGCTAAAGTGCGCATGTGGGCGATATCGTCGGTCGCATGTTCGCTAAGTATCAGTAGGCCGGGGCTGCGACGCAGCAGGACGCGAGTGGCTTCGCCGATGCCGGGTTTGATGTGGTTGATGTGTTGCACTTGATGTTGCAGCATGAGGCGTGCCATGAGCTGTTGCACACGTTGACGGCGCGCAATATCCGGCGTGTTTCCGCTCGGTGCAAGGCTTTGCTTGGCGCGTTGTTCGGCGCGTTGGCAGAGGTCGTCCACATAGCGTCTGGACAGGTCTTGCGCTGCGAGATGCTCGTAGTAGAGGCAGCCGTGGAAGTCGTTGCTGCCGATATTTTCATCCAGAATCGAGCGGCTAATCAGGCCGGAAATGGTGGCGTTGAGGATGCTGGAGGGAATGAGGTAGTCGTCTTGCGTGGCGGCGTGCGACGCAACTCCGGCAAGGTCGGCGAGCACCCACAGGCTGGGGTCGATGTGGCTGGCGTGACGCTGGTTGTAGGCAGTGATTGAAGTGAATAATTCTTGGGTAATCACGCCCTTTCCCGTCCAGCCGTCGATAAAAACGATGGAGTCGTCGCGGTGGCCGAGGGCGAGGATGTGTTGGATGGCCTGTGCGTCAATGCCCCGGTCGCGAATGATGGAGATGGCGTAGTGATTCACTTCGCGCTGGAAAACGCTTTCGAGCAGGCGCTTGAGAATCACCCCGACGGGTGTGCCTGCACGGGCGAGGGAGACGAGAGTGATCGCCCCCTGTTTGGCCGCATCGAGCATGGTGGCAAGTTTGAGCATGTCCTCCGCGACCCGTGTGCCGTTGTGTTGCCACGCTTGCGTAAAAAGTGCCATATAAGCTTCGGAGGGCTGTTGTTCGGGCGAAAGCATTTCGCTGTAATGCTTAGTGCCGCTTTGAATGAGTTGTTCTTTGGCGGCAACATCGACCAAGGTGGCGTTGCTGAGCGGTTTGAGTAAAAAGGTCACATCGCCGGGAAGGTAGCTGCCGTGGAACATATCAGGAGTCCTGCGCGAGCTTGCGCATGAGTTGGGCGTGTTTGGGAATCAGGGCGTAGTCACAGAGCGCAAGAAAGTCGGCATCGCTTTGGCTATCACCTGCGCCGAGCACGAGCAAGTCGGGGTGTTCGCGGCGGTAGTGGTCGAGCAAAAAGCGCACGGCATGGGCTTTGTCGAGGCTTTTGGGCATGACGGAAAGGTTGTTGCCATTGTGGTGCAGGCTGAGTTCCGGGTGCTGCTTTAACCATGCGGCCAGCAGTTCGTCACGCAGGCGCGGCAGGCTGGTGGCGTGCTGTTTGTCGCGATCCTTGACCAGTACGTAGAAAATTTGGCCGTGATCGCCAATCAGCCTTGCGTGCAGGCCGGGTGCATGTTGCGTCGCCCATGTGTTGATTTGTGTGTTCAAGTCTGCAAAACAGGCCAGCCACGGCTGCATGATGGCGTGCATGTGCGTGCTCCAGCTTGGGTCGGGCTGGCCGCTGGCATTAAGAATCGTGCCGCCGTGGTTGAGGATGACCCAAGGTGGCGGCGGGATGTCGAGCTGGACGCGCTGGTAGCTCGCGGTATGGCGGGCGGTGGTGGGGATGATTTCGACACCGCGCATCAGGTGCAGAAATTGACGTTGCGGCGGGGTGCTGAAACCGTGGGCAACACCGTTTTCAAGGTAGGCCGTAGGTTTGATGGCGTGGCTGGCGCAGCTGTGGTCGTGCAGAGCTTTGGCTTCGGTTTGGAACACGGTGTCGTCAAGATCGAGAAAGAGTAGGGTTTTCATTTTGACTAAGCAGGCTGAGGCCAGAGTTGCGCGCAAGACAGGGTTTGTGCGCCGAGTGCATGGGCAAAGCGGCTGATGGCCGGATTGAGCTCGGTTTCGTGCAGGAGCAGGGTGATTTGCCGCTCATCTGCTGGCGCGTTGTAAATAAAGTAGGGGTCGCCTTGGCCGTAAGGGTCCTCGAGGCGTTGTGTGTGCTGAATCGGGCCGAATTCGAGGATGGGCGAGCGCGTGCTGGATTGCAGCGTGACTTGGCGGCCTTGCTGTTCGAGTTGCAACGCCAGCAGGTAAGGAATGTGCATGAATTCGCCCGTGCCGATAATCCTTACTGGTTTCTCGCGCGGATGAATGGCTAGTCGCTGCTCGACTGCTTCAAGCAGGCGTTTCGGCAGGATGAGGGGGCGATCAATGCCGGTACGTCCAAGGTGCGCCATGGGTTTGAGTTTTGCATTGTGGTAGGGCAAGGGGGCGACACCTTGCACGACAGGCGGGGCTTTGGGGGTGAATTGCCATTCAGCCCGCGCTGCGCTGATATGAGCGGTTGGGGTGTCGAGAGCCTGATCGAGTGCTGCGCGGGCGTTGGCGCCCATAAAATCAGTCAGGGTCACGATATTGATCTGTTCAATGTTTGGGCAGTGTGTGCGTAGCGCGTGCCAAAGATTGAGGAAGGTTTTGCCCGTGCTGACTTCGTCGTCGAGCAGGACTAGCGTTTTGGCACGCTGCATTTGCTCGCGGTGTGCCGGGTCGGCGGGCAGGTGCAAGGCTTGCTTGGGGGCGTGGCTGTGGCCTTCTTCAAAATGCAGCACGGGCAGACCATCGAGCAGATAGCGCGTGCTGTGCATAAACACGGCCTGCTGCTTGGTATGGCTTTTTGCCCATTCCTCGTACACGCCGTAACTAAAACCAATCCCGGTTTCGGCCATGCCGATAAACAAGGCTGGCGCATCGTTGGTGCTGTGAATGCGGCTGGCAAGTTGCTGATGAATCACCAACATTCTTGTCGGTTGAGCAGGCAGGTGCTTGCCCAGTACGGTGCTGACAAACAAAAAGCCGCGCTTGGGGTTATGGCGCGCACCAAACTGGCACAGCGTTGCAAGTGGAATGTTATTGGCGGGGTCTTCGCGCACGTCAAGCGTGCCGGTTGGAAGTTCGATGGTTTGCCAGTTCATAACTTTATTTGGGGTGGTTTGGTTGCGCAAAAAAGCAACGATAAGGTAGGTGCGAATTCATTCGCACCTACGAAGTCGCTTCAAAGCGCAAGAGCGCAGGGCTGCATGGTTTGGTGAATGTGCTGGCCGTGGCTGTTCTCGGTCGCTGGCTGGGCGTGGGTACGCAATACCGCTTGATCTTCAGGCGCAAGCGCACGCAGGATGGCTTCAAAGGGCAGGTTGATGCCCGCTGCACAAGCCACCGGCGAGCCTCCGGAAGGACGTGCATTGATTTCCAGTACCCGAATGCCATGCTCACCCATGCGGAACTGGATATTGAACAGGCCGTTAAGAGCAAATTGCCGTGTTAGAGCATGAGTCATACGCGCAATATCAGGGTGATTGTCAATATATTGCGGCGTGCTCAATACATTCGATTTGCGGCGTTGAATGGCGTAAATCAGCTCGCCATGCTCGGCCACGCAATCCACACTCCATTCCTCGCCAGCCAGAAACTCCATCAAGATTAAACTTGGCTTGAAATCGGGCTTGCCCTGCATCGCACGAGTGAGTTCGTGGATATTCAGCATTTGTTCCTGACCGGCAAGCACATGCTCCAAGGCATCGTGCGTTTCATCAAGAATGCGGAAGCCCAAACCAAACACCGAGATGGAAGGTTTCAAGCACAGCGTGCTGTGGCGTTGTTTAAGCGCGGCATAGCCTGCTTCAAACTCAGCCAGATTCTGCACTTCGATGGTTTCGGCGGTGGGAGTTTGTTCCTGATCGACGGCGGCACTAAAGGCGGCCTTGTTGTCCAAAAGAACCAAGGTATCGGTATCGGCACAGAGTAAAACCCGCGTGCCAATATCCAGAAATTCATCCAGGCGGCGGGCGATATTGATGGCGGCTTTGCCGGGCACGAAAAGCGTCACACGCTGCTCGACACAAAATTGCAAACACCAATCAACATAGTCCTGACCGCTGAGTTCAGGTTCAACAAACCAATCATCCGCAGTAAGCCGCGCCATGGCGGTATCCACCGAATGCGAGGCCAAGAGTTGCAGATGATTACCAATGTCATCCTGTCGGATTAAATCCAATAGATTATGCGTGACGGAAAAGCTTTTGTTGAACCAGATTTTTAAGGGCATGAGGCTCAATTACAGTTGGGGAATAATCAGCGGAACGAGATCATCAAAGGTCGCGCCACGGCTGTTTTCGCCAATCGCGTGCATTTTCCACGCGCCATTATGGCGATACAGCTTGGCCATGATTTGCGCCGTGTGCGCGCCTTGGCCGCTGAGGTTATATTTGGCAATTTCCTGATTATTGCTTTGGTCAAGCAAGCGGCAATAGGCATTTTCAACCTGCTGGAAGCTCTGGCCGGTAAAACTATTCACGGTGAATACCAGCGCAGTGATGTTTTCCGGCACGCGGCTCAAGTCCACGCTAATGGTTTCGTCGTCACCATCACCCGCGCCGGTGCGGTTGTCGCCGGAGTGCACGATGCTGCCATCGCGGGATTTGAGTTGGCGAAACCAGACCACATCCGCCACCTGTTGTCCAGCGAACATGATGCAAGCCGCATCCAGGTCAATGTCTGCTGTGCCGCCACCAAAGCCAAACATGCCCTTGGTTTTTACGCCGTCCCAGCCCAAACCCATGGCCACGCGGGTGAGCGCGGCTCCGCCATCTTTGCTGAGATTGATTTTTTGGCCTTTTTCGAGATTGATACTCATAGTGTGATCCTCAGATTGGATGGGTGATTAAAGGTCGAAGTTTTTAGGGTTCAGGCCAAGCTCGTGGCAAATCATGGTGACGGCCTGCTTTTCAGACTCGTCGAAATTGCCATCCGAGCTACCTACGGCAATGCACACGCGCACCAGAAGTTGCGCTTGATCGGGCTTGCCTTTCATTTTGACAATGGCGGCCAATGCTTCGCCCTTGCCGATTTCATGGTCGAACTCGAATTTGCCGATATATTTTTCAAACGTGCTAATCACCGTGTCGATTTCAAACACCTTGAGCGCATCGGATTGTTTGATAAAGCCAATCATCTTCTGCTTTTCGGCACTGCTGGCGCCGCCATCGGCATAGGCCACAATGGCGCAGCCGGCCACGATACCTTCCATCATGTCCTTGTTTTTGAACTTGCCGATTTCGGTTTGCAGGTTGGTGGTTTGGCGCTTGACCCAATCTAAAACGGACATGGAGTTACCTCGTGAATTGAACTACAAAAATCATTGCGCATTGCCCGCCGCCCAGCCTTGGAAGTGCGCGCGGTTGCGTGAAGCGAGTAAAACCTTGCCTTCACCCGAGAAGCGTAGCACGACACCTTCGCCCGAGGTGGCTGCGTTGACCAGATTGCCCAACATGCCGCCGGACGCGCTGGTGGCGGCAGAGAGGCGATAACTCAAGCGCGCATCCCAGGCGACAATATGGCCGTTGTCGATGGTGACTTCTTTACCGGGTTCGACATCCAGCGTAAACACATTGCCGAAGGACGACACCGCAAGCTGCCCCTTGCCCTTGGTGTGCATGAGTACGAAACCACCCGCGCCGCCAAACAGGGCGTTGCCGATGCTCTGCATTTTGGCATCAATTTCCACGCCATCAGTGGCGGCGACAAATGCGCCATCCGCCAGAATGTACTGCCGCTCACCTACTTCAAGAATCTCTATCGCGCCTGGCAAGGTAGGGGCAAGCAGGCAGTCGCCGTCACCACGCACGGCTTCGATGTGTTGCTGAAAGAAGTTTTCCCCCTGCACAAACTGGCGAATCAAGGCGCGTCCCACGCCGCCGACCATGCGCCCTTTGAGTTCAAGGTTGGCCTCCATCATCACCATGGCATCGGATTCGCAAAAAATCTTGTCGCCGCGCTGCATGGAGACATGCAGAAAGGGATTGTCATCACCGAGAATGCTGAATGTAGTCATGTTTCCTTGCTCCCCGAGCTCCAGCGCAGACCAAAACCATAGGCGTGATCGAGCATTTCCTCGTCGCCGTGAAAAGTCACATGCTTGGTAATGCGCACCGCGCCGCCCACGTTGTCAATCGAGGCGACCGCGCAGACACGGTGGTAGCGCGAATATTCATCCAGTTCGACCACGATATCATCCTGCCCCGGCGCGCGAATGGTAATTTGCGCATCGGTGGCGGCCCAGTTGGGCGCGCCGTCATAAATCGAGGCGAAAATCATGATGCGACGAATCGACGGCCAGTGATGGCCATTGATGCGCAAGGTTTCGCCTTCGCTGATGTTGCCACTGCGGTCATCGCCCATCAGTTCAATCCACGGCGCATAGTGGTAGTCGCCAAAGTTTTTGCCCAAAGCTTGCACCGCGCCCGGTCGGCCACCTGCGAGTTCAAATAAACAACCGATATCGAGATCCATCGCCGACATGACACCGGTCTGGTTCCAGTTGAGGTTGATGCTGATTTCACCAAAGTTGTCGCTTTTCTTTTCCAGACTGACCGACTGGTTTTTCTTCAGCGTGACTTTATTCAGGTTGACCGGAGGGGTGGCAAGAGCCGGAGTAGGGGCAGGCGGTGCGCTTACCTCGCCACCAAAATGTTTGACCAAGGCCTCAAGTCCGCCGTTAAAGCCCTGCGCGGTCGCCCAAAAACGCCACGCGCCATCTTTGCGATAAAACTCGCCGAGCATCACGGCTTTTTCGCTGGCAAAATTCCCACCGTTAAAGCTGAGGCGGCTAGTCTCATTCTCGCCATCGAGAATGCGCACATGCCCGGCGCTGATATTACCCATCGTCCCCGTGCCGTCTACTGCGGCGGTCAAAACCAGGCGTTCGATACTAGGCGGTAGCATGAAATTGCGGATAACAAACCCCGATTGATCGCCCTCCGGCGTGCGCAATTCAATGCCGCCACAAGGCGAGTGCGGCTGGTTGAAGAAAATCATGTAACGCTCATCAGTGAGCTTGCCTTGGGCATCCAGCCCGAACAGGGCAATGTCGGTATTCAAACCGTCGATATGGATACCCACATCCCAGGTGGCGCTGTTGGG
>DYLI01000172.1 GCA_020722165.1 Halothiobacillus neapolitanus
AACGGGGAAAGGAAATCGGAAAAACCAGAACCAAAACTAATAGCCAAATCCGCGCCTTTGGCGCAAGTGTCCGTAAAACCTTCCTTTTATGAACACCCTCGCCAAAATCAAAAACAGACTCTTACAACACCGCCGATAACGCCGTGCCACATACCGCCGCGCGCCAGCCTTGCAGCGCATCCAATGCGGCAGGCTCGCGCGCCAAGCGCTCCAACTCGCTGCGATTGAGCAAAAAACTTGCCGACAGGTTGAGGGTTTGTGCACAGGTATCCAGTGCATCGGCCAAACGAGCGAAACGCTCGCGCTCAGTCTCTTGCAAAGGCATCCAGGCAGGCGGCGCGGGCGTAAGGTCATGCTCAGCTTGCATCAATACAGCCATCAGTGCCTCGGCATCAGGAAAGAACTGCGGCGGCAGAGCGCCGCCGTGCTGCAAGGCTTTCAGCGTGCGCGGCGGGCGATTGACGAGGCGCAGCAGACTGTCGTCATCCATCACCCAGCGGCGTGGCAGATCGCGCGCTTGTGCTTGTTGCTCGCGCCACGCGGCAAGCTGGCGCAGGCGTGAGAATGCAGCTTTTGGCACGCGCTGCCAGGCTTTCACGCGCCGCCATGCGTCCAATGGTTCCACCGTCCAGCGCGCCGGATCAAGCTGAGCGGCACAATCTTCGCGCATCCATTGGGCACGTCCAAGCGCATTGAGCTTTTCGCTCAAAATCTCATGCACTTCAGGAAGATAGCGCACATCATCCAGCGCATAGCGGTATTGTTCGGGCGTGAGCGGACGCTGCGACCAGTCGGTGCGGCTGGAGGACTTATCCAGCACTATGCCAAGCAAACGCTCAATCAAGTTCGCATAGCCCATTTGCTCGCCCAAGCCGCATAGGGTCGCGGCAAGCTGCGTATCGAATAGCGGCGCAGGCAAAATACCCAAGCGTTGATGCAGCACTTCCAAATCTTGCGCCGCCGCGTGAACCAGCTTGATTTGGCGCGTATCGGCAAGCTGTGCGCCCAGCGGCTTTAAATCCTCAACATGCAGAGGATCGATGCACACTTGCTGTGCTGCGTCGCCCAACTGCACCAGACAAAGCTGCGGTCGGTAGCTGCGCTCGCGCATAAACTCGGTATCCAGAGCTAATACCGGACTGGGGGCTAGCGTCTCAAGCGCAGAAACAAAATCGGCCTGACTTTGCAGCAGGCCGTTTATGGAGATTTCAGGCATGGGCACAATCAGTTCAGCACGCGCGCCTGCTTAATCAGCACCGTTTCAAGCGGCACATCACTACGGAATGGGCCGCCGCTGCCGGTGGGTGTTTTTTCAATTTTTTCAACCACGTCCATGCCTTCAACCACTTTGCCGAACACGGTGTAACCGTAGCCTTGCGGAGTAGGTGCAGTGTAATTAAGGAAGGCGTTGTCCACGGTATTGATAAAAAACTGCGAGGATGCGCTGTGCGGCGCATTGGTGCGCGCCATGGCGAGGGTGCCGCGTGTGTTTTTCAAGCCATTGGCCGCCTCGTTCTCCACCGGGGCGCGGGTCGGCTTTTGCGTATAGGCCGCATCAAAACCGCCGCCTTGCGCCATGAAGCCCGGAATCACGCGGTGAAAAATTGTGCCGTCATAATGCTTGTCGCGCACGTATTGCACAAAGTTCTCGACAGTTTTTGGTGCCGCTTTCGCATCAAGCTCGACCACGATATTGCCCATGGAGGTTTCAAACTTGACTCGCGGTGCGGCGCTGACCACCTCAGCCGCTGTAGGCTTGGCCTCGGCTTTGGGGGCATCTGCCGCCGATACGTTGCACGACAAGAAGCCGATAAAGGCCGCGAACAGCAAGAAAAAACGTGAAGCGAAAGCAGTCATGATGTTGTGTCCTTAAAAAATCAGTCGTCGCGGCGCACGCGCTCTAGGCGCTCGTGCTTTTCTTGCGCTTCAATGGTCAGGTTGGCAATCGGGCGTGCTTCCAGACGCTTCAAGCCAATTTCTTCTCCGGTTTCCGAGCAGTAACCATAATCACCGTCCTGAATGCGGTTCAGGGTCTTGTCGATTTTGTTAATCAGCTTGCGGTAACGGTCACGGGTGCGCAGCTCTAACGCGGCTTCGGATTCCAGCGAGGCACGGTCGTTAATATCCGGCTCCTGCCAGTTTTCTTCACGCAACTGGTCGATCGTGGAGTTCGATTCTTCCAACAGTTCTGTTTTCCACGCCAGGAGTTTGCGGCGGAAATACTCAAGCTGCATGGGGTTCATGTACTCCTCGGTATCCGAGGGGCGATAGCCTTCAGGCAATTCGATGCTCATGGGCGAGGGGTTCCAGTGAAGAAGACAACGCGGGAGTATAGTTCTTGCGCCGCAAAAGCCGCAAGAACATCCTTGTATTTATTCGCTACACTCATCAAAACTCATCTCAATCGAGGAATACCGTCATGCTCCAAGCCCATTGCCATGCCCTTTCTATCGCCATTTTGACGGGTTTG
>DYLI01000173.1 GCA_020722165.1 Halothiobacillus neapolitanus
TACGCAACCTTGCCAAAGCTGGCATGAATGACGTTCGTTCCGTCGCGCAGTTCGTCCAAATAATCTGCCCACACTTGCATCATGCGCTTACGCTCTGTCAGGTGTTTGGTGCGGTTGTAGGCGCGGCCTAGTGGGTCACTAACCTTGTGATTTATTTGCAGCTCCACAACCTCCGGGCGGAATCCGTGAACCTCCTCTAACATCGTGCGAGCCATTGCCCTAAAGCCATGCCCGGTTAGCTCGTTCTTTGTGTCGATACCAAGACGCTTTAGCGCATAGTTCACGGTGTTTTCGCTCATTGTGCGGGTGTCACTCCTTGCGCCGGGGAAAACGTACCTCCCGCCTCCGGTAAGCGGTTGCAGCTCGCGCAAGGCTTCAACGGCTTGGCGTGCCAGTGGAACAATCTGTTCCCGGTCTTTTTTGGTTGCGGTGTAGCGCCATTCGCTAGCATCAAAATCAAGATGCGCCCACTCCATAGAACGAAGTTCCCCCGGCCTGCAAAACAACAGCGGCGCAAGGGTCAGGGCGCAACAGGTGACGGGTGAGCCGGTATAGTCCGCTATGATGCGCAGCACGCGGGCAACGTCTTTGGGTTCGGTAGGCGCGGCGTGGTGCTTGGCTTCGGGTACGGGGGTAAGTGCGCCTGTTAGCGCGGTGGTGGGGTCGTAGGCGGCGCGGCCTGTTATCACGGCATAACGCATCACGCCTCCAATATGCTGCTTCACCTTGCGCATCGTCTCAAATATGCCGCGTTCTTCTAGGCGGCGTAGTGCATCAAGCACGGCGGCGGCGGTCACTTCACTTGTCTGTAAGTCTCCAATAAACGGGAATGCGTAGCGTGCAAGCTGATTGGTGACTTTTTGGCGGTGCTTGGGTGTTTTGTCGGCAAGTCGTTTGCTCGCCCACTCGATAGCCACGGCGCGGAATGAGCCGGGCAGGGGTTCGCCTGATTGAATGATGCGTTCAAGTTCGGCGGCCTTCTCCCGTTCTTGGGCGGCTTCGGATAGCGTGACCTTCTCAGCCTTGCGCAATTCAGCCGGGTCTGTACCGCTGGCAATCATGGCGCGGGCTTCATCACGGCGCACGCGGGCTTCTTTTAGGCTTATCTGGGGGTAAGTGCCAAGGCTTAGAAGTTTTTCCTTACCCCCAAACCTGTATTTGAGCCTCCACCACTTGCCGCCATTGGGTGCGATAAGCAGGAACAAGCCTTTTTCGTCACTCAGCTTAAACGGCTTGTCGTTCGGCTTGGTGTTTTTGATTGCCGTATCGGTAAGAGGCATGGGGTAACTCTTTTGGGGGTAAGTCAGTTACCCCTAAAGTTACCCCCACGCTAGGCAGGATGCAATAGGATGCTTTAGGACGCTGTAGGCGTAAAAAAACCCGCTAACCTAGTTGGAATGCGGGTTTCAGGGGTTTGTTTAGTACCGTGTGGGACGGTAAAAAACTTCAAATGGTGCCTAGGAGAGGAAGCGAACAACCAGCCTTAATGCTTGTTTCGGGCTGTACGCTTTCGAGTTACCCCTAAAGTTACCCCCAGTAGTTTGACGCTGCCCCCTACGGCTTGCCTCGCCGGGGTGTGGTGTCTCGTTTCAAATGAGGCTAAAGGGTGTCGGTACTACCGACATCATCGCAATCATCCAAAGCGCGCTTTAAGTCCTGCATCATGGCCTTGTGCTCTCGCAGTAGTATGCGCGATTCTTTAACCAGCTTGGGCAGTGTCATCCCTTTGCAAGCATTGCGGCTTGATATGGCCTTGCCTGATGGTGTCTTAGCGCCTGTCGAGTGCTCCCACGGCCGCCATTGGCGAATCATGGCCGCTTGCTTGGCTCTGGCTTCGGGTGTCCAGTTGCGCATGATCGAGTTCCCCTCTTAATAGTTCGTTTTGCGAGTTTTCGATTTTCCCCGTGTGCGCGGGGGCGTTGTTGATTTGCTGGTGACCGCCTGAAATGTTGGCTTGTTTGGCAAAAATCACGGGCGGGTTTTTGATGGTGGCCAGCGTTTCCAAGGTTGCGCGGCATTGGTTCTGCGCTCGAAGTGCCATGCGCATAAGCCCCTCCATTGTGGGCAACTGTGTTTGCGTCATAGCCTGTCTTGCCGTGTTGGTGAAAATATCCTCCAACACAATGGCTTGAGTAATCAGCATGGCCTCTACGCGGGACATATCCCCGGCCTGCACCTTTTTGATTTGCGCCCTTAGTTCCTCTGTCATGTCCGGCGCGTCATAGGCCTCTGGCATGGGGTTACTTACCTGCATGACATTGACGGCGCGCAATTCAGGAGAGGCTATAAGGGTCTGCATATCGCGGCGCAAGTCTTCGGGTGTGGCGTTTTCCTTTGCTTTAAGGAAGTGACTTGCGCGTGGTTTGGCGGGTTCAAGTGTTGTGCTTGGCGTTTTTTTAATCGGTGGCTTGCTCATCGTGT
>DYLI01000174.1 GCA_020722165.1 Halothiobacillus neapolitanus
ATCTTATGGTGGCCAGAGAGGGAATCGAACCCCCGACACGAGGATTTTCAATCCTCTGCTCTACCGACTGAGCTATCTGGCCTTTTGGAGGCGCGTATTAAATACATCCCATGCCTTTGCGTCAAGCGTTTTCGTTGCTTTGGTTTGATAAATAGCCTTCGCCGGGTTTCCGCCGGGGCGGCTCCGTTGTATGCTTCACTACCTTTGTTAGAACTATCGCCGTGCTTTTTATGAATCAGTCGTTTCGCTCTGTGGAAGAACCCACCTTAGGCTTTCCTCCTGCGCTTGGTGCAGCACGTGCCGATCTGTCCAGCAACGAGCTAGCGAAAGCATCGTCGAGTCGCCTCGCCGAAGTGAAGCGCGAGACGCTGGAAACCAAGGTTCGTGTGCGCATTGACCTTGATGGCACCGGGCGCAGCAGCTTCCGCACTGGCGTGCCGTTTCTTGAGCATATGCTCGATCAGATTGCGCGTCATGGCATGATGGATCTGGATATCGAGTGCGATGGCGATTTGCACATCGACGACCATCACAGTGTGGAAGACATCGGCATTACTTTGGGCATGGCGCTGGCGCAAGCGGTGGGTGACAAGCGCGGCATCCGTCGCTATGGTCATGCTTATGTGCCGCTGGATGAGGCGCTATCAAGGGTGGTGATTGATCTTTCAGGTCGTCCGGGCTTGGTTTTCGACTGCGCTTTTACGCGCTCGACCATTGGCAGTTTTGAAACCCAGCTGGTGCAGGAGTTTTTCCAAGGCTTTGTGAATCATGCCAAGGCGACGCTGCACATTGACAACTTGCGCGGCATTAACGCGCATCATCAGGCTGAGACCATTTTCAAGGCGTTTGGCCGCGCCCTGCGCATGGCTTGCGAGATGGATGCGCGCATGGGCGATACGCTGCCTTCGACCAAGGGTGCGCTGTAAATATGAGTACGGTTGTCGTCGTCGATTATGGCATGGGCAATTTGCGCTCGGTGGCCAAGGCGATTGAGCATGTCGCGCCTGCGGGTATGACAGTGCGCGTGAGCGGTTGCCCACGCGAGCTGGCAGCGGCGGATCGCATTGTGTTTCCGGGGCAGGGCGCGGCGCGGGATTGCATGTTGGAGCTGAACCAGCGCGGTTTGCACGATGCTTTGCTTGAAGCGGCGCGCAGCAAGCCTTTCTTAGGTATTTGCATGGGTATGCAGGTGCTGATGACTCATAGCGAAGAGAACGAGGGTACGGCGTGCCTAGACTTGTTTCCCGGTGAGGTGCGTTTTTTTGGTCACGATTTGCGCGATGCGGCGGGCGAGCGCCTGAAAATCCCGCACATGGGCTGGAACCGTGTGCAGCAGGTGCGCCCGCACCCCATCTGGGATGGCATTGCAGATGGTGAGCGCTTTTATTTTGTCCACAGCTATCATGTGGTGCCTTTTGATGCTGATTTGGCACTCGGCACAACAAATTACGGCGTGCGCGTCGTGTCGGCCATTGCACGCGACAATGTGGCCGCTGTGCAGTTTCATCCGGAAAAAAGTGCCGAGGCGGGTTTACGCTTATTGCACAATTTTCTGCACTGGAACCCCTGATTGTTCTAAAGAATTTTCTAAACCCTGATTACCACGCCGAGGATTTTTAACGCCATGTTGCTGATTCCTGCCATCGATCTGAAAGAAGGCCAATGTGTACGCCTGCGCCAAGGGCGCATGGAAGATGACACTGTTTTTTCTGCCGATCCTGTTGCCGTTGCGGCGCGCTGGGTTGAGGCGGGTGCGCGGCGTTTGCATCTGGTGGATTTGGATGGCGCGTTCGCAGGCAAGCCCAAAAACCGTGAGGTGGTGAGCGCGATTGCCGAGGCATTCCCTGATCTGCCCATCCAGATTGGCGGCGGCATTCGTGACGAGGCGAACGTCGAGGCGTATCTAAGTATTGGTGTGAAATACGTGATTATCGGCACCAAGGCCGTGACCACGCCGGGCTTTGTCAGTGATTTGTGTGTGTCTTTTCCCGGCCATATTATCGTGGGTCTGGATGCCAAAGACGGCAAGGTGGCGACCGAAGGCTGGTCCAAGCTCTCCCATCACGATGTGATTGATTTGGCGAAACATTTTGAGCGTTATGGTGTAGATTCCATCATCTACACCGACATTAGCCGTGATGGCATGATGCAGGGTGTGAATGTCGAGGCGACCGTGCGACTTGCGCAAGCGGTCAATATCCCGGTGATTGCTTCCGGCGGCGTGACCTCGATCACGGACATTGAACGTTTGTGCGCGGTGTCGGGCGAAGGTGTGGCCGGTGTGGTCATTGGTCGCGCCTTGTATGAAGGCGGGCTGGATTTGGCGCACGCGCAAGCTCATGTGGATGCGCATTGCCCAAGTTAACGGTAGAGAACCATCTCCGAGGTCATTTTTATGCACAACCTTGAACG